>JBIOEC010000208.1:0-2697 GCA_044445645.1 Gammaproteobacteria bacterium
ATTACCGAATCCAGCATCATCTTTAAGTATCCTAACGGCTTCTCTGAAAGAGTTTTGAAAGGAAGTTTTGAAGGCAGCCGCAGCTTCCAAAAGAAGTCCTTGATGACGGTTCTGCAGCACTTGTAGTGAATTTTCATATTGAGGAATAGGCATGTTAACTCTCCTGTTAATCGGTTGGAAATATCTTCCATTCATTTAGCAGTTTCGTCAATAGCCTGTTCTTTTGAAGATATTTAAAAATCAGGTGCAAAATGACGGCTAAATACGTTCATAAATTTTAGTCCTCCATTACGCTAGTAATGACTAATAGGAATGCAACCACATATCACGGCGGAGTTTGGTTTTTGCTTCCATCTCATTCTCATTTTGGATGAGGAGTATTGGCACGGGTATAGCTGGCTCTAAAGTAAGATGAAAAGTCATTAAAAGATCCCGACGGAATGCCTGCACTTTGATTTTATCTCCTGGTACATAACGAGATAAATGTTGCGATAACGTATTAGGGTCTACACGCAAATCATCAATAGCAATAATGATATCTCCTGCAGAAAGCCCTGCTTGATGTGCAGAACTGTTTGTTAAGCATTGCTGAATGGTAATCGCATTTTGTCGCGAATCATAAATAATTCCCAAGTCAGTAGGTACCGCACCTATGGTTTCCTGCAGTAAATAAATTGCTTCTCCTTTATCTGCTGAATTTTTTGCTGGACGTTGCTGTAATAACACCCCCACTTTGGCTAACGCTTCTTGTAGCGGTAATTCATTGGTGGTATATAACCATTCTTGTAACAAGCCATCTAACGCGGGGCCTACCAATTCACGTACTAGTTGGGGTAAAAGGTCTTCCGGAACTCCATACTCCTTGCGTGCATAACGTTGCCATAGTTCTAATAAGATCGTATCCAGTGAAACTTCATTTTCGGTGAGCTCACGCAGGTAAATATCTAAAATTAAAGCAATGAGCGAACCTTTTAAATAATAACTTATGGTGATATTCGCCGTATTTTCATCTGCTTGATACAATTTGATCCAGGCATCATAACTAGCTTCGGTTACCGATTGCACATTACGCCCTGGAGTACGCCATAGACGATAAATTTTTTGCGCAAAAAAAGTGAAAAACTGTTTTTCATTCAGCAGTCCATTGCGCACTAATGCAATTTCTTCATAATAAGAGGTAAATCCTTCAAATACCCAAAGTAATTCTGTGTAATTTTCTTGATGTAAATCATAAGGAAAAAATGCATTGGGTTTAATCCCTTTAACCAACCAGGTATGCATATATTCATGACTGCCCAATGTTAAAAATGAAGAATAAGATTCACTTATCCCTCTATCTGCTTTGGTAGGCAAGCCATATTTAGAAAAATGCAAAAAGCAAGATGAACGATGTTCTAAACCACCAAAGCCTTGCTCTAATAACATAATTAAAAAAACATAACGCTTCATGGGATATGGCTTGGGAAAAAATTTCAAATAATAGGCGCAAATACGTTGTACATCTTGCGTCACCCGTTCTATATCCGTATTAGGTGCAAGATCCGTAAATACTAACTCATGCGGAATCCCTTGTTCGGTAAAAGTCGATAGCACAAAATTACCCAGCTCAATAGGTTGATCGATCAGCTCAGCGAAATCTTGCGCATGATAATAACCAAATTCATAATCCAATTCTTTGCGAGTTAAGGCGGTAGCTACTCGCCAGGTTTTATACTGATTCCCCTCCGGCCGTTGAATATCTACAACACAAGGGATATTTTCTGCACCCACTGGGCACATAAATACACTGCTGCCAGTAATAGAGGCGTGAGTTTGATCTAAATGCGATGCTCTCACCGATAAATCCCAGGCATAAACTTGATAATCAATCGTAAGTGGTTCACTGGTGGGTGCACATTGCCAAGTGTTTTTATTAATTTTATGACACTCGATTAGCTCACCCGCACTATGTGCCGATACTTGGCTGACTTGTTTAGAAAAATCACGAATTTTATAACTGCCTGGCGCCCATGAAGGCATAGTAAATTGTTGTCCCTGGGGATTGGGATTTTTTATCGTACAACTCACAGCAAATAAATGCATATAAGGATCAATGGGTTTGATAGTGTAATGAATGGTTGATGTCATATTAAAACCCTCTGTTTATGCGCGGATGCGCGCTACCGCATGCAACCAGCCCTGATATAATTCTTGGCGATGCATTTCCGTCATCTGCGGAGTAAATGTGTTTTGTACTTGCCACATCTGACTAATTTCTTCTAATGATGAATAAACCCCCACCTGTAAACCGGCCAAATAAGCCGCACCTAAAGCGGTCGTTTCCGTAACCCGGGGACGTTCGACTTTAACATTCAAGATATCCGCAAGAAACTGCATGAGCCAGTCATTAGGGGCCATACCTCCATCCACTCGCAGAGCAGGAAACTCAGCACCCCAATCTTCTTGAATCGTACCCAATAAATCCCGCGTTTGGTAGCATACGGACTCCAATGCGGCACGCACAATTTGAGCCACCCCACTATCGCGGGTTAAACCTAAAATGGCGCCTCTGGCCTGTGGATCCCAATAGGGAGCACCTAAACCGGTAAATGCAGGTACTAAATATACGCCACCAGTGCTGGAAGTTTGTGCTGCCAAGGTTTGTGAGTCCTGCACAGAGTGAATCAGTTTTAATGTATCACGCAGCCATTGTACTGC
>JBIOEC010000209.1:0-2695 GCA_044445645.1 Gammaproteobacteria bacterium
ACGAATACGGCCACATCCCATGGGCAGATAAATGCCCTCTTGCCCCCCAAATAAACCCAAGCCTTGTAATCCACCATCCACTAACGTGGGGTATGCTAAATAACGAGCATCAAATGGCTTCGTTTCCAAATAAACCAATGCCTCATTCTCGCCAATAAAAGCTTTCTGCATCACTTGAAAATAAGGACCATATGCAATTCCCACCGCTTGTACTTGCGCATAAAAATCCGTGATATCCACTTCTTTCGTGATCCGGCTTTTAAGCTCCGATAATCTCTCTGCTACCTCATAAAGACTCTTGCTCTCCACCCGTTCGCATTCACTGTGTAACTGCCAACCCGCTGCTGTTTTGCTATACACCGTAGTCTTATTCTTATCCACTATCACTTGCATCACCGTCGACTGCGCATTTAATTCTAAAGGCCGCTCTAGGCTCAGCGCGCTTAATTCTACTTCATTACTGTCTTCCGTTTTTAATGCTCCTAATAGCATCTCTATGTAACCACTCGCCGGATATATCACATGACCGTATATCTGATGATCGTGCAAATAATCAAAACTGTCATCAGCAAGATCCAGCTTTTGCTCATAGATGATTGACTCTTGATTGGCGCTTTCCGGAAACCGTACACCAAGTAACGGATGAATTTCTTCTCCCCATACCGTTTCCTTTCTTTTATGCAATAATGCACTTGCCCAATATCGCTGACGTTTAAAAAGTGTTTTGGGTAAAGCAGATTTTATTTGTGTCGTGTCCTGCTCAGGAGTTTCCTCCAAAATCACATGTGCATTCGTACCGCTAAATCCAAAACTACTCACCCCCGCTCTGCGGATTTTACCCTCTTGTTTCACCCACTGGATAGGTTGCAAAGGAATCTCTGCTGGAATATCTTCAAGATGGATTGAAGGATTGATTTCTTTAAAATGTAAATGTCGTGGTATCGTCTCGTGTTGTAACGCTAATATGGTTTTAATGATACCCGCTATACCGGCTGCAGCTTCTAAATGTCCTATGTTAGTTTTGACCGTGCCAATAATTAAAGGTTCTTTCCTATCCTTAAATACATGCGAAAGTGCGTTGACTTCTATCGGGTCCCCCAAACTCGTGCCCGTACCATGGGCTTCTATATAATCGATGTCCTGCGGCCTTAATTTCGCTTGCTGTAAAGCCCGTTGAATAACCGCTTCTTGCGAAGGACCATTGGGCACAGTTAATCCACTCGAGGCACCATCTTGATTCACCGCACTACCCTTAATCACCACCAGTATCCGGTCATTATCGCGCATCGCATCACTCAGACGTTTGAGTACAATAATGCCGCAACCTTCTCCTCTGACATAACCATCTGCCGCTTTATCAAATGTCTTACAATGACCATCGGCAGCCAACATATGGGCTTGGCTGAAATCAATACTCAAATACGGTGAAAGTAAAACATTCACACCACCTGCAAGCACGACGTCACTTTCCCCATTGCGCAGCGACATGCAACCTTCATGTAACGCGACCAGTGAACTCGAACAAGCCGTATCAATCGCCAAATTTGGGCCCTTTAATCCCAATGTATAGGAAATCCGTCCCGTCGCCGTGCTCGCGGCATTCCCCGTACCAAAATAGGCATCTATTTCTTGTTCCGGTAAATGATTTTTCAATAAATCGCCATAATCATTACTTGATATGCCTATGAATACGCCCGTCAATGAGTCTTTAAGCGAAGTCGGTGCAATACCCGCATCTTCCAATGCTTCCCAAGTAGCTTCCAATAGCAAGCGTTGTTGGGGATCTAGGTACTCCGCTTCTCGAGGGCTCATACCAAAAAAATCCGCATCAAACTCTTCAATCGGTACTGTCATAAAACTGCTTTTACGGCTGACGATTTTACCTTTGGCATCCGGGCTCGGATCATAGTATTCATCAATATTCCAGCGACTTTTTGGCACGTCAATACTACTATCAAAGCCTGCATCCAGTAATTGCCAGAATTCTTCTGAACTATTCGCGCCTCCAGGAAAACGACAGCTCATACCAATAATTGCAATCGGTTCACTCTGGTTAATATACTGAATACTGGGTTTAATCAGGGGTAATTCTTTTATTTTTAATACACTGGCAATGTACGGCACTAAAACATCTAAAGTCGGATAATCAAATGTTAACGTATTGGATAAAGGCAAGCCGATTAAACCTTGCAAGCGATTTTTCAACTCTAAGGCCATTAACGAGTCCATTCCCATTTCAAAAAAGCCTTTGCTTTCGTCCAACGTCTGCGTTTGCCCCAACACCTTCTTCACTTCTTGGATAATCGCTTGTTTTAATAATGCTTCGCGTTGTTCATTAGCAGCTGCGCGTAGAGCTTGGATAAAATCAGAAGCCTGTTTCTGCTCGACTAAATTCTCTAACCAAGAAGGCATCTGTACCAAGCTCTCACCCACCACTTTCCAATCCGCATGGATAATTCCGAGTTGTGCAACCTCTTGCTTTAAGCTATACGTCAGTGCAGTTAACGCCTCTTGTGTTCTTAACGGCTTCATTCCTTGACGCTCATGGCTGGAAACTAAATCCTTCGCCATCCCAACTTCACGCCATGGGGCCCAGTTGATGCTCAGTGCTTTTAAACTTTGTTGCTGACGGTAATAGGCTAAGGCATCTAAAAAGCTATTGGCCATTGCATAATTACTTTGACCGGGTGAACCA
>JBIOEC010000210.1:0-2662 GCA_044445645.1 Gammaproteobacteria bacterium
AAAGATCTCTCAGGGTTTTATCATATTATGGGGACAGATAAGATAGGAACTGACGTTTTTTATCAGGGAGTGAAAAGCATTCGCACTGGGCTAATTATTGGCACCATCACTACTTTGTTTATGTTACCGGTTGCCTTGCTAGGTGGAATGCTGGCAGGATATTTTCGCGGCTGGGTAGATGATCTGATTCAATATATTTATTCCACAGTAAATGCCATTCCTTCTATTTTGTTAATTGCTGCTGCAGCTTTAGTATTGCAACTTTATATTATGCAACATGAATCCTGGTTTCCGTCCATTGAGCAACGTGCAGATACGCGCTTGTTAATGTTGTGTGTGGTGTTAGGTCTTACCAACTGGACTACGTTATGTCGATTATTGCGTGGAGAGACATTAAAACTTCGTGAAACAGATTATGTATTAGCTGCACGTACATTAGGCGTGCCTTCAATTAAAATTTTGTGGCGCCATATTTTGCCGAATGTAATGCCAATTATTATAGTGGTGGTGGTTTTAGACTTTAGTACGTTTGTATTGGCTGAAGCAGTATTGTCTTATATTGGAGTGGGTGTCGATCCGAGCACTGCTAGTTGGGGGAATATGATTAATCGTGCACGGTTGGAGTTAGCTAGAGATCCTGCCGTTTGGTGGTCTCTTACTACCGCATTTGTATTGATGTTGTTGTTAGTACTGTCAGCAAATTTATTTGCCGATAAAGTCCGTGATGCTTTTGATCCAAAATTAAAACAAATTTAAAATGATATGACCAAGCCTATACTGCAAATCCAACAATTACAAATGGAAATTTCCACGCGGCAAGGCATCGTGCGCCCAGTAGATAATATTAGCTTTGAATTATATCCAGGACAAACTTTTGCATTGGTCGGTGAATCAGGCAGTGGTAAATCGTTAACTGCACTTTCGATTTTGCAGCTATTACCCCCTGAAGTGCATTGTATTTCGCCTAGTCAAATTTTATTTCATGGCAAAGATTTGCTGCAGCTACCGGAAGCACAATTGCGGCACATTCGCGGAAGAAAGATAGGTATTGTTTTTCAAGAACCTATGACAGCGTTAAATCCTGTACTGACGATTGGTTATCAATTAAAAGAAGTGATCAGACGGCATTTGCAGCTGCGCGGTAGTAAATTAAATAAGCAAGCTATCGCTTTACTTGAACAAGTGGGATTGGAACAGCCCCTAAAATATTTAAAAAGATATCCGCATCAATTATCTGGGGGCCAGCGACAACGCGTAGCCATTGCTATCGCCTTAGCGGGAGACCCGGATTTGTTAATTGCAGATGAACCTACCACAGCATTAGATGTAACTATTCAGGCACAAATTTTAGATTTACTTGCCGATTTGCAGCAGCAACGTAAAATGGGATTGTTATTAATCACCCATGATTTATCGGTAGTTGCTAGATTAGCCCAAGATGTAGGTGTCATGCATTCAGGCAAAATGGTTGAGCAAGCCCCGGCAGCAGAGTTTTTTAAACATCCACAAAATGCTTATAGCAAAAAGCTATTTGCTGCTACTTATTTGCAGCGAAACAGCTCTGGCCCAAATGCAGAGAGCTTTACGATTCTTAAGGTAAAAGATTTACAAGTTAAATTTCCCCACCACAAAAAACATTGGTGGGAAAAACGGAGTTATTTCTCTGCAGTGGATGGCGTCAGTTTTACTTTGGATGCCGGCAAAACTCTTGCGATTGTAGGTGAATCAGGCAGTGGAAAAACCACTATAGCTAAGGCTTTACTACGTTTAATCCCCACTACTAGTGGTAATGTTGAGCTGTATTCTAATACAAATGAATCAAATAATCTCACTGATTTGTCACCTTGCCAACAAGCCAAGTGCTTGCAAATCGTTTGGCAAGATCCTTATAGTTCATTGGATCCGCGACAATCCGTTAAAAATATTCTAGCCGAAGGTTTAGCCGTACATGGTAAACAGGCTATTACAGAGGCTGCTATTAATGAATTATTAGAACAAGTCGGCTTATCTGCCAATAGCGCTCACCGCTATCCACACCAGTTTTCTGGCGGTCAACGACAACGCATCGCCATTGCCCGTGCTCTCGCTGCCAAACCTAAAATTCTAATTTGTGATGAACCTACTAGCGCCTTAGATGTCTCAGTCCAAGCCAAGATACTAAAATTACTACACAAATTACAAAATGAATTCAATTTAGCTTATTTATTGATTACTCATAACATGTCTGTAGTGGAATATTTAGCGGATAACGTGGCAGTTATGTACCAAGGCCACATCGTTGAATACGGCCCCGTAGAACAAGTTCTTAATAATCCCCAGCACGCATATACTCAGCAATTACTCAGCTCGGTATTACAAGTCCCAGTTTCCAGTGCAGATCAGATTTTATTCAATGAATCACAATCTAATTAATGGGTGAAAATAACTCAACTAAATCATCAGCATTAAAGCGTGCATTGTTCAGATCTGAATTGTTAAACAATCCTTCTAATAAAGCCCGTTTCTTTTCTTGCATTTTAAGGATTTTCTCTTCAACGGTTCCGATAGTGATAAGTTTATAAACAAAGACGGTTTTCGTTTGACCAATACGATGGGCACGATCGGTTGCTTGCTGTTCAACCGCCGGGTTCCACCAAGGATCATAATGAATCACTGTATCAGC
>JBIOEC010000211.1:0-2657 GCA_044445645.1 Gammaproteobacteria bacterium
CATTCTACAAAAGGAAGAATATTTTGTGGAAAAAATGAAACGTCACGCCCAAATCATTAAAGAAGAATTTCCAGATAAAGAAATCACTTGGTCAGCCCATTGTCATAATGATTTTGGTCTTGCTCTGGAAAACTCGATGAATTCAGTTTTATATGGACCCGCTACTCAAATAGAAGGATGTTTTAATGGCATAGGCGAACGTGCCGGAAACGTGGCCCTTGAGCAATGTATTATGTATATTAAACATTTCGGGCAATTGGGATGCGAAGGAAGAACATTCTATACAGACGTCAACACCGAAATGCTGCAAACCATATCCGACTTTGTCAATGATAACATGTTGGTGCGACAACCTCATTGGCCTATTACGGGTGATAATGCAGCGAAGCATACTTCTGGTGGGCATACCAATGCGATCTTGAATAATCCTTTATCTTATCAAGCTTTTGATCCAAAAGAAGTAGGCAAAGAAATTTCTTTGCTCTTCGGGCCCCTGAGCGGTAGTAATCATGCAAAATCGATTATCGAAAAATATGGTTATACCTGCGCGGAAGAAGAAAAAACGGCTATTGCTCAATATATTAAGAACCATTATGCTGAGCGCCGAAAAGGTATTACCGACGAAGAACTTATTCATGCTTATTTGCAATATAAGAGAAACGCCTGATAAATACAATTTGTATGTGACCAGCATAAAAAATAACTGAGGAGTGAGAGATGTCACAAAGAAATATCGTAGAAAAAATTTGGGATGCACACGTGGTACAGCAAATACCCGGACATCCGGTGATTTTCGCTATTGATTTTATGCTGCTGCATGAAGTCACTTCAGCGCAAGCTTTTCAAGCCTTACGTGAACGAGGGCTCTCAGTGCATAATCCTGAGCGTTTATTAGCAACCATAGATCACAGTATTCCTACACGAAAAAACCGTCACGAAATTTTTGATCAAGCCGCTAAAAAACAAGTAGAGTTATTACGCGAAAACGCCGCTAGCAATGGAATTACATTTTTCGATTTCGATAGTCAACACCAAGGAATTGTGCATGTTATCGGGCCTGAACTAGGCGCCACAAAACCTGGAATGACTTTGGTCTGCGGGGATTCACATACCGCCACGCATGGTGCATTTGGTGCCCTCGCCTTTGGTGTGGGCACTTCAGAAGTAGGATATGTGTTAGCAACCGGTTGTTTGCTAATGGACCAACCTAAAGTCATGCGCGTGCATTTTAATGGTCATTTTCAAAAAGGTGTATTTGCAAAAGATGCCATTATGAAATTGATTGCTGATATCGGAATCGGTGGTGCCAACGGACATGTCATAGAATATACCGGTGAAGCCATTCGTGCGATGAGCATGGAAGAACGCATGACCGTATGCAATATGAGTATTGAATGTGGGGCCCGAGCCGGATTAATTGCTCCAGATGAAACCACTTTCGATTACCTCAAAGGGCGCCGTTTTGTTCCGCAGGATGAAAAAGGTTGGAACTCTGCCATTGATTATTGGAAAACTTTTGTCAGCGATGAAGGGAGTTCCTACGATAAAGAAATTACTATTGATCTCACCCAGTTGGAACCAATGGTAACGTGGGGCACAAATCCTGGACAAGCTATTCAAATTGATCAAGTAATTCCAAAAATTGAAGACTTGACGGCTGACCAGCAGGTGATGGCAGCGCAAGCGTTGAATTATATTCACTTGCATGCCGGTGATCCCATCGCTAATACTCCAGTTGAATGGGCTTTTATTGGTTCCTGCACTAACGGCAGAATTGAAGATTTACGTATTGCTGCTAAAGTATTGCAAGGGCATAAAGTGCATCCTTCGGTGACTATGTATATTGTGCCGGGCTCAGAAGCCGTTATGGCGCAAGCGCAAGCGGAAGGTTTAGATAAAATCTTTATCGAAGCAGGTGCCGATTTTCGGATGCCTGGATGTTCTATGTGTTTGGGGATGAATGATGATAAAGTTCCAGCAGGTAAACGTTGTATTAGTTCTACTAACCGTAATTTTGTAGGTAGACAAGGTACAGGAAGTTTTACCCATCTAGCTTCGCCTGCGACAGTAGCAGCAAGTGCGATTGAGGGGAAAATTGTGTCGGCTAAAGAGTATTTGTAAGTCACGAATAGCAACACCAATCTAAATTTTGGAGAGTATTATGAAAAAAATACATCAAATATCAGGGCAACCCATTCCTTTAGAAATGAATGATGTTGACACTGACTTAATTATACCAGCACAATTTTTAACTGCTGTCACCAAAGCCGGTTATGGTGAAAATTTATTCCGACGCTTGCGTGAGTCCGATCCGGATTTTGTATTTAACCAAGATAAATTTAAAGGGGCCAATATTTTAATCACCCAAAATAATTTTGGCTGTGGCTCGTCACGCGAACATGCCGTGTGGGCACTACAAGAAGCGGGTATTCAGGCGGTTATTGCTGTTTCTTTTGCGGATATATTTTTTAGTAACAGTGCGAAAAATGGTTTGGTTTTAATTACGCTGCCGATTGAAACAATTAACCACATGATTGAAAATTCTAAACAAGACGGCTACCAACTGACAATTGATATAGATAAACTAAAAATTACCAGCACTAAGCAAGAACAATATAAATTTTCCTTTGATCCCTTTCGTCAGCACTGTCTAATCA
>JBIOEC010000212.1:0-2639 GCA_044445645.1 Gammaproteobacteria bacterium
GTAATATACTATATCTCAATATGACTTTCACTATAAACCAATTAATAACTAAACTCGGCTTGCAAGAGCACCCTGAAGGTGGTTTCTTTAAAGAAACTTATCGTTCTGACCAAATGGTTATGTTGCATGGGAAATCCTATCCAGCCGGAACCTGCATTTACTATTTATTGCGTTCATATAAAACTACGCGGGATTTTTCTGCTTGGCATAAATTACATGGCATCGATGAAACTTGGACTTATCATGCCGGAAGTGATTTAACTATTCTTTGGATCGATGCAAATGCGCAGATCGTCACTAAAAAACTGGGCGCTGGAGCGCAAGCAGAATTTCAAGTTCATGTGCCTAAAGATACTTGGTATTGTGCTTTTGTAGAGGACCCAAGTCCTGATGCATTTAGCCTAGTGGGGGGCGCTGATTTCCCTGGTTTTGATTATTCTTTTTTTGAATTAGCGCAGCGTGATAAATTAACAGCGCTTTATCCACAACACGGCGAGATTATCGCGCAATTTACGCGGTAATTTAATTAATGGTAATAAAAATCCAGGCCAAGAGCGATAGGATCTGGTGATTTAGTCAATGAGTCTTGACTCTTCTCAGACTTCATTCCGGCCTTAAGTCCAAGCATTGTACCTAATGGATTATTGGAAGAAGCTTCTTTTTTTGAAGAGAGATCGCTATTTAAAGTGGACAAATAGCGGGGCAGAAGCATAGCGGAAAATACTAAACGGCTCATGGTTCAATTTACTCCTTAATTTTTCCAAAATCTCTGTATTTTAAATTTATAGAAGTTAGAAGTCAACCTATTGGCGAATTATTTTACATTAAAATCCTTTCCCAGGCACTTCTATTGAGAAGTGGAATTCTCCGGTCGATTATTAAATACTAAGGGATTATAATGTTGCTCTCTGCGGTAGGAACAGTTATGGTCCCTTATCCGATGCAATATTAGGTGGGGCATTAAGTAGTATGATATTTTCTTTATTTAAAACCACTGACCAACTGCCTATGGCTTTGGGCTTGATGGCCGTTTCTTTATCTGCATTGATAATTTATCGATTACATGGGGAGCAATGACATGGAGCATACATCAGCCAAATTTCATGCTAATAAATCTTTTATATTGGTAGATGGATCTGCTTATTTATTTCGCGCCTATCATGCGCTTCCTCCGTTGGTAACAACTAAGGGTGAACCTACGGGCGCAATATTTGGAGTGGTGAGCATGCTGCGAAAACTACTAGCAGATATGAATCCTACTTATATTGCGGTTGTGTTTGATACTAAAGAGCCAACATTTCGTGATGCCCTGTATCCTGCGTATAAAGCACATCGCAAAGAAACACCTCCAGAACTTATCTCGCAATTTCCAACCTTAGTAGAAATTGTCAAAGCTATGGGATTGCCAGTATTGCAAGTACCTGGAGTAGAAGCCGATGATGTGATTGGAACTCTCGCGGTAGAAGCACAAAAAGAAGGTTTGCACACTTTAATATCAACCAGCGATAAAGATTTAGCACAACTCGTTAATAAACATGTCACATTAATGAACACTATGACAGATACTTTTTTAGATGAAAGTGGTGTGCTAGAAAAGTTTGGAGTAAAACCTAATCAGATTATTGATTACTTAACCCTAGTGGGTGATACAAGTGATAATGTGCCCGGAGTGCCAAAAGTAGGGCCTAAAACTGCGGCAAAATGGTTAGCCGACTATAAAACACTAGATAATATTATTACCCATGCCAATGATATACCTGGTAAAGTAGGGGAGTCGCTACGCGCAAGTTTAGAGCAGCTCCCTTTATCCCGTGAATTAGTCACGATTAAACTCGATGTCCATTTGCATCAACATGTGACGGATTTGCAACGCCATGATATTCACAAAGAAGATCTGATCAAATATTTTGATCATCTAGAATTCAAAAAATGGTTGGAGGAACTGGTGAGTGAAAAAGGCGCTCTCAAGCCGAAGATAAAAACATCAACGCCAGAAGAAAAAAATTATACTGTTATTTTGCAGGAAGCTCAATTACAAGAATGGTTAAAAAAATTAAACAGCGTAGAAGTGTTTTCTGTGGACACGGAAACTACTGGCTTAGATCCTTTCACCGCTGAGTTGGTGGGAATTTCAATGGCAATAACTGACGAAGCTGTTTATATTCCCTTAGCGCATGATTACTTGGGTGCTCCGCAACAATTAGATTTAAAACATGTTCTTAGGGAATTAAAACCTATCCTAGAAGATACTAAATATCAAAAGGTGAGTCACAATCTGAAATTCGATTGGGCCATTTTAAGCAAATATAATATAGATATCAGCCATTTGCAGTTTGATACCATGATGGAATCGTATGTATATAACAGTACAGCAGGGCGTCATGATATGGACAGTGTGGCTGCACGTTATTTGCACAGAAAAACCATCACTTTTGAAGAAGTCGCTGGAAAAGGCGCCAAACAAATCACATTTAATCAAGTGGATTTGGCGCAGGCTGCACCCTATGCTGCAGAAGATGCGGAAATCACACTTAAATTGCACCAGCACTTATGGCCTAAAATACAGAGTGATGAAGGACTTCATCGAGTGTTTACAGAAATTGAAATTCCGATAATTATGGTATTGGCGCGCATGGAAC
>JBIOEC010000213.1:0-2622 GCA_044445645.1 Gammaproteobacteria bacterium
CATCAAACATTGTCAGGTTATATTTTTAACTTACTCACTCGTTACAAATTACTTGTTGCTCTGTTTGCTATTGTCGGTTTGATATGGGCCATCACCAATACGCTAATGCCGTATATGTTAAAAATTATCATTGATAAGGCTGTTGGATTTGATGGTGTCCAATCTACTTTTTTTCATGCCATTCAACCTTATATCCTGCTTTATTTGCTGGTTTGGGTCGTTCTATGTTTAGACATGCGTTTATTGGACTGGATTAAGCTCAAATTATTCCCAAACATGCGGGAAGATATTATGTCCAATAATTTTTCATATTTAAATCAGCACTCTTATCACTATTTTCAGAATAATTTTTCTGGAAGTTTGATCAATAAAATTGTTGATTTGCAAGGTGGTGTTATCGATGTTTTAACAATCATAAATGATTGTTATGCACAAATACTAGGACTCATTATTGCAGGTATCACGCTATTGGTGGTACATCCATTATTCGCATTGCTTTTATTATGTTGGGTAGTCTCATTTTTGTCGATTGCCTTTTATTTTTTAAACCCCATTAAAAATTTATCTCTTTTATTTGCAGAAGCCCGCAGTTCACTTGTGGGGAAGATGGTGGATAGTATTTCTAATATCATTAATATTCGTTTATTTGCTAAAAATAAATATGAAAATGAATACATTCATCAAGCCATTGCAGACACAGTACAGAAAGATCGCAATATGCTATCCAAAATCATTAAAATGCGGCTATTGTTAGATTTGAGTCTTATTATTTTTCTCGGGCTTAATCTGTTTTTATTAGGGCGAATGTATAGTCAACACATGGTGACCATTGGAGATTTTAGTTTTATCATCTCGCTTTCAATGGGGATATTTTTTAATCTTTTTTTTCTTACAGGTCAATTCGTTAATTTTTCCGAACAGGTTGGAAAATGCAATCAAGCTCTAGCTATATTGAATGCTGCTCATGACATTGTCGATCATGAAAATGCGCTTCCTCTAAAAATCACTGCCGGGGAAATTGTGTTTAAAGAGGTTAGTTTTCATTATAAAGAAGGCTCCAACCTGTTTAAAAATAAAAACATTATCATTCATTCTGGAGAAAAAGTCGGACTTGTTGGTTTTTCAGGAAGTGGCAAAAGTACATTTGTTAATTTGATATTGCGTTTATTTGAAGTGGAGGAAGGTCAAATTACTATTGATAACCAAGATATTAACTTGGTTACACAAGAATCTCTCCGTGAAAACATTGCTCTTATTCCTCAAGACATTTCATTGTTTCATCGCAGTTTGATGGATAATATCCGTTATGGCTGTTCAACAGCAACAGATTCTGAGGTAATTGACGCATCTAAAAAAGCGCATTGTGATGAGTTCATTTCTAAATTAGACCATGGATATCAATCTCTGGTCGGAGAACGTGGCATTAAGTTATCAGGTGGTCAACGCCAAAGGATAGCAATCGCAAGAGCCATTTTAAAAAACGCGCGCATTCTTATACTGGATGAGGCAACTAGCGCACTTGATTCTGTAACTGAAAAATACATACAAGATGCGCTGCACTATTTAATGCAAGGTAAAACCACCATTGTTATCGCACATCGATTATCAACTCTATCTGAAATGGACAGAATTTTAGTATTTGATAACGGTGTGATTATCGAAGATGGGACTCATGACCAATTGATTCAACTTAAAGGTCATTATGCAAAACTATGGCATATGCAGGCGGGTGGTTTTTTACCTGAGTAGAAATCTTCAATAGCACTCTATAGTCACGAAGGGAAAATAGGTGTTAACGCCATATGTCGTAACTCAGCAAGCCACTGCTCACGTGGTTTCCCACCCGGCGCAGTTGGTTCACACCAACACATGGTCGTTACATTCTTAATTGCATATTGTATACCTTCCACGGATGGGTTTTCAGGCAATATATCCCGGCCCCAACACAAGTCGTCGGAACAAACTACATGCGGTTCATCCTTATTTATTGAGGGGGCTAGAGATCATTCTCCCTAATTGGCTTAATCAAATTGAGGTTTGGTTCAGTATTTTATCGCGGAAACTATTAAAAAGACTGTCGGTGTGTTCAATTGACGAATTAAAAAAGAAGGTTTCAGATTTTATTGATTATTTTAACCTACTAACAGCCGCCAAAGCTTTTAAATGGACTTACAAAGGGAGGCCTCTTGCTCAATGATCAGCTTACTTGAAGGATGGGGTACTAGTCTTTAAGTAGGCCCATATCATCGAGGACGGAAAATGATCTTAAAGGCGTTATTTACTATGAGCGCCCAGGAACTAGTACATAGCCATGAAACTCATGGCTTTTAGAATGCCAGGTGGGATTCGTGAGAATGTCTCTTTAAACCATCAACAGTTAATGAGGTGCTAGACTTCCTGCAATCAACTCTTTCTCCTTGCATGCATTATTTGTAATTGACGCCAACCCACCATACTCACTCACAATTTTACCTAATCTGCTGTCTTTGTCTGTTAGTGCACTTACCTCTGCAAAAGTGAGTTCTCTTGCTTCTGAAGTATGTTGAATGATTTTCTGTAATTTCCATGCGGCATTGATCTTCACTTCACGACTTTTATTATTAAAATGATTTGTGCCAAAAA
>JBIOEC010000214.1:0-2599 GCA_044445645.1 Gammaproteobacteria bacterium
ATCTTAGGTTTAATAAGAATAATAGTAATATAGTCGCTCGTTTTCAGCAGAATTAATAAATTCTATTCATGATGCTTTAGGAACGGATAAACTCTTAGCAAATAATGCTGTTTTGGATAATCCCTCCCTAGAAAATCTCACCCGTCATTCACTCTCGCGTTTACAAGGCGATCTAGAGGCTAATAACATGCTACCTAAAATAAAACAAAAGAAATATCAAGCTGTACCTTATAATCAATGGATTCCATTTAATTTAGAAAAAGCCATATTCTGGGTTGCGTGGCATGAACTTGTTCCTGTATTAAGCACGCGTTTTTTACTGACAGGAGAAAATAACATTCCCATACTTGCCGCAGCAATAAAATTTAAAGAAAAATTTGACAACTTTTTGGCTAAAATGGGCTTTAAACGTAAAGCCGATGTTGTGATGAACCTAAACCATATGCAGCTTCCCAATATTACCAAGTTTACAAACTGTGACATTGGATTCATTGACCAATATAAATCCTTGCAAACTGAAGACATTAGTTGCTCAGATCTCATGTTTTTATGGAAAATGCCTGATCAGCACTATGCGTATAAATTAGTAGGACGCAATTTTACTGCACAATTACGAACGGTATGCTAAAATATTTAATGCAACTCTTGAAGCTTTGGCTCAAGATGAAAACCAACAAGTTAATGTTTTTGAATTTTTAAGAAAAATTGATTGATATAACCCGCTTTATCTTTTTTCCCAAACAACGATTGAGAACTATAGTAAGCACAGCCAAAAATGCACAAAAATACTTTAATTGACTGCTTGCTAAAGCACCTCTTGGATTTAGGGCAAGATACCGCCTTTATCTATTTAGCGGATGGTAAAATAGAAAAAGATACCCTTACTTACGCCGAGTTAGATACAAAAGCTAGAGCTATCGCAAGTTATTTACAGCAATATGCCAAACCCGGTGATTGCATTCTTTTATCTTATCTACCCGGACTAGATTTTGTGACCGCTTTTGTGGGATGCCTGTATGCTGGGATGATAGCGGTACCGGCTTTCCCCATGCGCAATAATCATCATGCTCAGCGATTATGGCTGATAATGAAAGATTGCGGTTCCTCTCTGGTTTGTGGGACAAAGAGCAGCTTAACTTTAATGCGCCACCAGCCGGAATTCGCTAATTATATTTACCTAGAAACCGATAATATTACTTCAGATGCTGCCTTGCATTTACAGCCATATGCTGCTGCTTCTGAACAAATCGCTCTTTTGCAATATACCTCCGGCTCCACAGGGGAGCCGAAAGGTGTAATGGTGAGTCATGGCAATATTATCCATAATATGAGTTGTTTGAACACGGCATTTGGTTTTGATAAAGCAGAAAATAAGATCACCGCTTTTTGGATCCCTGTACAGCATGATATGAGCTTAATGGGTGAAATCTTAATTACTTTATACATTGGCGGAACTGGTGTTATGTTATCGCCCACTTCATTTATAGAACGTCCCTTAAATTGGTTAAAAGCTATTCAGAAGTATCATGCATATTATGCAGCCGCACCCAATTTTGCATATGACCTATGTGTAGAAAAAATCTCTGCAGAAGAAAAACATGCTCTAGACTTGAGAGGCTGGCAAGTGGCGATGAATGCCTCCGAACCAGTACGCTGGAAAACTTTAGAGAAATTTTGCGCGGCATTTGAACCTTGCGGTTTCCAAGCCAAGTATTTTATGCCCGCTTATGGGCTGGCAGAAGTCACCTTATTAGTCTCTGGTACGCCGCTGCAGGTCAAACCTGTGAAATGTAACGTGGATAAATCTGCATATGAGAAAGGCGAATTCCGAGTGGTGGATAACAATGCCAGCAACAGAATAATTCTAGCCAGTTCTGGAAAAATCTTGTGGGCAAAACCTAAGCATGAAATTCAAATTGTGGATCCTGAAACACACACATTATGCTCGGAGCCACAAATGGGGGAGATTTGGATTAAGAGTGCCAGCGTCGCACAAGGATATTGGCAAAAACCCGAAGCTACGGAAGCTACATTTTCTGCCTATTTAGCAGATGGCCGTGGCCCCTACCTACGCACGGGTGATTTAGGTGTTTTGCATGCAGGGGAATTGTACATTACCGGAAGAATTAAAGACATTATCATTATTCAAGGCCGAAATCTTTATCCACAAGATATTGAAGCTGCGGTGGAGTCTTGTCATTCAAGCCTACGACTCGATTGTACAGCCGCATTTAGTATTGAACAAGATGGTGAAGAAAGGTTAGTTATAGTAGCAGAAATTAAACGTACGGCCCGCAAACAAGACACCTCTTCCATTTTTGCGGCGATCCGTAAAGCAGTAATAGAAGCAGTCGAAATTGTGCCTTACAGTATTCAATTGCTTCAGCCAGCACAAGCATTAAAAACGACCAGCGGCAAAATTCAACGGCAAGCCACCAAGCGCGCTTATTTAGCGGGCCAATTAAAAACGCTTGCGCAAGAAGAGGAAACCGTTGTAATAAGCGATTACCCGCATTTAGAAGAAGACTTATATTCTATTTATCAACACATATTAGAAATTAAAGATATTAAATCAGATGATAAATTTTCAACATTAGGC
>JBIOEC010000215.1:0-2594 GCA_044445645.1 Gammaproteobacteria bacterium
GTTATACACCAGTGTGGAGGAGATATGAACTGGCGCAAATAGAAAGAGAGCGCGAGGAAACAGGCGAGATTTTAACTTATGATGCTCGGATTGCTATCCATAAGACTTTACAAAGTGCCGAAGCATTATTGTTATTTCTACAGCAACAAATTCAAGAGAATAAGCCACCTCTTCGTCTGAATATTATTACTGAGCAGGCTTATTCGATACATGGAGAAAATATTAACTTAGACCAAGCGATTTTAAATGGTTTGATCAAGACAGCGATTTTAGAACACCCTGAGCTGAATATTCGCCAAGTGGATGTTACTATGCATCAAGCAATAGAACCGCTGTTTAATGCACTAAAGTTAGATACTGGTTCGGAACAAATTTTAGCGTACAGGGAAGATATTTGGTATATGGAGAAAGTAGTACCGGAAGTTCTGGCAAATAGGGAGAATCAGCGCCTTACTTTACCCGAGCAAGAGTATCGTTTAATTAAGAATGTAAATGGAGTCATAGAAGGCTTGACGCTGATAGAAGAGAAAGAACTAAAGATTCTGAACCCAGATGAGGTAATGATTGAACCCAGAGCAGTGGGATTGAATTTTCGAGATGTATTGAATGCAATGAATTTATATCCTGGCGAACCAGGGCCTTTGGGAGGCGATGTAGCCGGAATAGTGAAAGCAGTAGGAAATAATATCACTAGGTACCATGCGGGAGATGAAGTGCTGGGATTTGCATTAGGAAGTTTATCTAGCCAGGTTACAACACGATCAGAATTAATTATCCACAAGCCTGCAAGATTAAGCTTTACTGAGGCAGCAGCGATACCGACAGTATTTTTAACAGCTTATTTAGCATTAGTAAAACTAGGTAAGTTGCAAGCTGGCGAGACGGTTCTAATTCATGCTGCTACTGGGGGAGTGGGCTTAGCCGCAGTTCAGATAGCGCAATACTTAAAAGCTAAGATTATTGCTACAGTGGGAAGTGATGAAAAAAGAGATTATTTACATGGTTTAGGCATTGAGCAGGTATTTAACTCACGCAGCTTAAGTTACCAAATGGATATTCAACGAGTCACAGATGATCTTGGAGTGGATGTGGTGTTGAATTCGCTCACGGGTCCAGGATTTGTTGAAGCCACTTTAAATTGCTGTGCAAAGCACGCGCGATTTATTGAGATAGCAAAGCGGGACATCTGGAGTGTGGAAGAGGTTAAAGCAAAACGCCCAGATATAATTTATCATATTTTAGCATTGGACACATTATCGGCAGATGAACCTCAGACTATCCAACAATTGTTGCAAGAAGTCATGCTCTTGTTTGAAGATAAAAAAATCAGATCTATTCCACAAACTATATTTCCTCTAACGCAAGCTATTGCAGCGTTTAAATACCTACAACAAGCAAAACAGATTGGCAAAGTTGTCATAACCTTGCCACCGGTTTCTATTCAATTTAAAGAACAGGCAAGTTATTTGATTACAGGTGGATTAGGCGGATTGGGGCTAGAAGTAGCTAAGTACATGGGGGCGCATGGTGCCAAACGGGTTATCTTAACCTCAAGAAGTGCACCAGGAGAGAAGGCACGAGATACGATTAAAGTGTTAGAAAACCAGGGTGTGGAAATTATTATCAAACAAATAGATGTGAGTAACAAAAAGGCTGTAGAGGATTTAATCAAGTACACACATAATCGAATTTATCCATTGAAAGGCATTTTTCATTTGGCTGGCACAATAGCCGATGCCCCGATTGATAAACAAACCGCCGAGAGTTTTGCTCAAGTATTTGCTCCGAAAGCATTAGGTGCCAAGTACCTCCATGAGATAACGCAAAAGAAAAATATCAAGTTAGATTATTTTGTGCTGTTTTCATCAATGGCTTCACTTAATGGTTCACCTGCACAGAGTAATTATGCAACAGCGAATAGTTTTTTAGATGCTCTGGCTGAACTTCGTTATCAGGAGGGCCTCAATGCACTGAGTATTAACTGGGGACCATGGCGTGAAGTAGGGATGGCGGCAGATTTAGTAGCGATGCATGAGCGGCAGGGAATGAAGCCGTTAAAGCTGAATGAAGCACTAGCAGCTTTGACTTATATATTAAAACAAGACCCTGTGCAGGTGGGTGTAATACATGCCGATTGGAAACGGGTGAGTGAGCGTATGACACAAGTGCCTACTTGGTTAAAAGATCTGGTTGAGCAGAAAGGGGAATCTGCATTCATCCAACAGCTACAAGTGCTTACTCAGGCACAACGCGAAACTTTATTGAAAGAGGCGATCACACAAGAAGTGAGGAAGGTTTTAGGTTTATCTAGTCAACAGCCCATCGATGAAAACAAAGGATTTTTTGACATGGGTATGGACTCATTGATGGCATTGGAGCTAAAAAATCGGTTGCAAGGGTTAATAGATCAGCCTTTGCCGAATACATGGATATTTGATTACTCTAATATTAGTGCGAATTATATTGCGTTAACTAAACTTTTAGGCTTGGAAGAAATAGAAAAAAGTCCACTTATGCAAAAGATGGATAAATTAAACGATAAAGAAATTATGCAGGCCATTGATAAGCTTTTTAATAAAAAAATCAATAAACAA
>JBIOEC010000216.1:0-2585 GCA_044445645.1 Gammaproteobacteria bacterium
ATTTAATTCAGGGCAAGATCATCTAAAATTATTGCCAATAAACTCAAAAAATACGTCATTCTCGCTGAGCATACCCCTCACCCTAACCCTCTCCCTCAAGGGGAGAGGGAATTTAAATCACCTCTCCCCTTGAGGGAGAGGTCGTTGCGACGCTTTTGCTTTTTTGTCGCAGCGGGTGAGGGGTATGCTTAGCGAGAATGACGTATTTTTTCAGTTTATTGGCAATACTTTAGATGCGTTTGCCCGGATATTTAATTCAAGAGCGTAAGAAGCATACAGAAAAGAGGGCATAATGCCACAATCATAAAACCACCACAAAAGTTTATTAATGAACTAAATCAATTTTCTGTAGACAAATATAACTGTTCATCAATCAGCGTAAATAGCTCAGTTAAACTCAGGTGGCGATATTCTTTTTTGATTTCTATTCCATAGCGAGTGATATCATGAATTTTTTCCCCACCCACCCGCAGTAAATGGTGTGCCCAGCAAAGCGGATCATCGGTGGCATAGTAGCGTATACTGTGATTCTGGAGTTGCTGAAATAATAACTCAGAATCGGTAATCACTAAAAATTCATTCATGACTTTACGCATAGACGCACTAAGACGGACAAAAACCTGATGTTTTTGCTCGCTGTCATAGGTGTTCCAATCGATGATTTCTTTATAAAATCGCTTGCAGCCACGGCAGATCTCATCGCCATACACAGTAGAACATATGCCAATGCATGGCGTGTCGATGATAGGAGGTTTAATTATGGACTTGTCCATTGCCCAGCGCTCGGTATTGATAAGTGGTTAATTCATTTAATCCGACCGGGCCACGCGCATGTAATTTTCCAGTGCTAATGCCTATTTCGGCACCAAAACCAAATATTCCTCCATCAGTAAAACGTGTAGAGGCATTATGGTAAACCACGGCGGAATCCACATATTGTAGAAACTCAGTGGCAGAGTTTTGGTTTTCAGTGATGATGCTATCGGAATGATGCGAACCGTAATGATTAATATGTTCGATAGCTTCTTCTAAACTATCGACTACACGAATGGATAAAATATAATCGCTATATTCTGTACTCCAGTCTTCTTCAGTAGCAGAAAGAATAGGAACATCTTTTATTAAAGCTTGTGTGCGTTTACAACCGCGTAACTCTACTTTTTGCGCATGTAATGCTTGAGCGATCACAGGAAGGAATGCAGGAGCAATATGAGCGTGGACCAATAAAGTTTCCACGGCATTACACACACCTGGGCGCTGGCATTTAGCATTAATGATAATTTTTTCTGCCATATCGAGTTTAGCGCTTTCATCCACAAATATGTGGCAAATACCATCCAAGTGTTGCAACACAGGAATACGCGAGTATTCCATCACTGCTTGAATTAAGGTTTTACCGCCGCGAGGGATGATTAAATCGATTGAATCGGTTTGGGCTAAAAGTGTATGCGTTGCACTGCGCTCGGTCGAATCAATAAATTGCACCGCCTCACTAATGAGAGGATCAATTTTCAATGTGGCAAATGCTGGCAGCACGCTATTCACAATGGCGCGATTGCTATTGATCGCTTCTTTTCCACCTTTTAACACAATGCCATTGCCAGATTTAAGCGCCAAGCCAATTGCATCGGTGGTGACATTCGGACGTGCTTCATAAATAAATCCAATTACCCCTAATGGCACAGATACTTTATTAATCAACAAACCATTGTCTAAGTGAATTTGTGCTAATTCACGACCCACTGGATCTGGTAACTCAGCAATGACCATCAAAGCATCAGCCATGCCTTTTAAGCGTGTCGTGGTAAGTGCTAAACGATCTAACAATGCAACAGAAAGACCTTGTTTACGACCCTCTTGCATGTCTTGAGCGTTAGCTTTCAGTATTTCAGTCTCATGAGTCTTCAACAACCCAGCCATTTCCAGCAATAGCTGATTTTTTACCGAAGTAGGTAAATGCGCTAAGCGACGAGCACCTTGCTTGGCTTTTTGGGCTTGTTCGATAACGAGATTTTGTATGTTCATGAGTTATATGCTAAAGCATGGATAAAAGAAAAACAAGGTATCAACACTAATCTGGGGATGAAAACGAGGCTCTTACCTAAAGGCTAGGTTAAAGTCATCATCTTGAACAGCTTTCGCAAGGGTTTCAGTAATAAATCTATTTACAGTCATATGTTGCTGGGTAGCTGCGATAGCAATTTGTCTATGCAAGTCTGAGCCTAATCTAACATTTAAACTTCCCTTAAAAGGAGTTTCTGGGCTAATATTATTTGCTTGGCATGTTTCCAGGTAATCATCTACAGCTTCTTCAAAAGCTTTGCGCAATTGCTTAGTATCAGTTGCTTCATATGTAATAAGGGCTCGGATGAACTCTAATTTTCCAAATAATATCAGCTCATTATCGTCAAAATGGACAGAACCATAGTAGTCTTTATATTTCATCATGTCTTTCATAATAAGCCTTCCTGTTTGAGTAATTGCCAGCAGTTCCCGGCGAATGCTCGCCGGGAACTGCTTCCTGGTTTTTATGTGGCTTGCGGCAGAGCCGCAAGCCACAGTCAGGGGAAAGAATCGCGATTCTC
>JBIOEC010000217.1:0-2581 GCA_044445645.1 Gammaproteobacteria bacterium
GCATGGACTGATAAACAATGTCGTAGGTGGATTTGCCGTGGGTCAGGAAGCGTTCGCTGTAAACATGCCAGCCGAGGAAGAAAAATGCGATCAGGCCGGTCCATCGTTGAAGCGAAAACATCCAATTGCCCACCCAGGGATATTGCGAAACGTTGATCTTGCCGCGATTCCAAACGTAGAACCCGTACAACGCGTGATAAAGGATCGGCAGCCAGATAATGCCGATTTCAAGAGGCAGGCGCCAGGGTACCGTTTGCAACGCATACGAGGCTTCGTTGTACTTTCCGGAGCTCACTAGAGAATAGCTGTTTTCCCAAATATGGGACTTAGAACATAACCACGTAAATCCAATTTATTTCCATCGCTGGAAAGTGTGGCTTCTGCAGTATAAATATCCCCGTTATCAGCATTTAATATGTGGCCACCTGTCCAATGATTTGGGTTGCTGCTATCCGGTTTCATGCCCCAGACAATGGTCAATCCTTTAAAGGGCTTATCTTTATCGGCACCTTTACATTTAATGCAATTAGGACCTTGATAACCACCGGGGCGCGGAAAACTTTGCTCAATTACCCCTTTTAACTCACCATTTGCCTCAGTTGTAATACGTACATAGGCACTACGAGTGGTGGTATCAACATAATACGCTTCCCACAATCCATCTACCGCATTTTTAGGCGCTGCATTTGCAAGTAAGGCACCACTAAACAATAATAACATAAAACCAGCTAGCCACTGAATACGCATAATTTATCTCCTAGTTGAAATAGTCAATAAAGAATAGCACAGGATTTTGCATTCATCTTTTGTGACTTAATTCTAAACGCCTTCTAGCGCAAATCCGAAGGGCTGGGATAAGATTACTCTCTTTTACTCCCCTGCTGCTTTTTTCAGCACATTATTATTACTGGCTAACTGACTATACACATCCCCGTGGCGATTGATATAATGCAGCAACTCGGTTAAGCGCTGGGGTTCAGGATACGCAACACAGATACTCAACCGGTTAATCAGAACTTGTTCACGCTCCAATACTGCGTCCACCATAGCGGCCAGTGCTTCACCCTCTACCTGGTAAAGCGCAGCTAAACGCTTGCGCAATACCTCACCATACAAATGCTGTTGATTTAGCCAAGTATTTCGAATGATTTTTCCAGCATTTTTCTGCCGACGCTGATGAGCAAAGTGCTTGATACCAAACCATATACTAAAAGACAAAGACAGTATAAATACTTCACACAAAATAATAATAATTACTAACTGCATCATATCTATAAACTTCCAGGCATTTTCAACGTAGAGTCAACATCATTCTGTCTGCGTTTATGGCGTATCCAAAAATAACGCCCAACGATGAGTAAAATGATAATAGTAATATTAATTACCGCTAATATGGTTAGTACCAGCGGCCAAGTATCTGCAGCTGTATTTGCTGCGGTCCATTCTGCTGGAGGAGTTATTTCTTGTTCATTCGGTGCAAGACCATGATTAGCATCCAGGCTAGATTCATTGATGCCTGCTCCTGTAGAAGCATTTGCCGAACTGGCAGGGTTCTCAACGTCATTATTCTGTGCTGTAGGAGTGTGAGTTTCGGTCATTGCGTCAGCTTTGGATTGATCAGAGGTTACTAATACCGAACCATCATTTAATGTAATCACTAAAGGCTCTGATAATTGCTGCCCACTAAGGGTGGCCGCAGGCGATTGATCATTCTGATTAGTAGCTGAATATTCATTCAGTAAATCTTGCAGTTCGGTTTCTGCCTTTGCTAAAGCCACACGGATTTCATCCGACTCAGCTTCACCTAAACCCGCGTTTTCTTCTGTGTTCAGCGCAGCGATTTCTGAAGGTTGCGTGGACTCTAATGGGGCTGATGAAGTTGCCACATTACTTTCTGTTAATATTGGCGTTTCACTACTTGGGTTGCTATTTAGCTCTGTGGAATTATTTGTGGTATTTTCAGCCATTAAGGGTGACTGACTCTCATCCGTTGTTGGCATAACGGTTTCTGCTGGCGCTACTTCTGTAGCGGTGCCTGTTTGCGGCTCAGCCACTTGCGCCGTCTCTGCTATAGCAAACGGCTCTGGGGTTACATTCTCGCTGCTGGCGGCTACAGAAGGCTCTGCAGATCCGGCAATTCCTAAACTAGATTGTAAATGCGTAAAGGCTGAATTTAATTCCGCTGGACTACCAACTTGCTGAAAATCACCTTTAGTATCTGAGGCCAATTGCTTTAACATTTCCTCATCGGCATCTTTAAATGCCACTACATACACCTTTACCCCATTTTTTTGCAATTGCGGCACTAGCTTCTGGGTTAAGTCTTCTTGGGCCGCCTTATTCGTTGTGGCATTATTACTGGTTTTTACCCCATTATCCGTCAACAGAATAACGTTCCCGCCCCCTTTATTACCATTATTACGCCAAGCATAAGTGGCATCAGATAAGGCATTAGGTAAATTAGCATAAGGCCCATATCCCCCAAGCGTTTTCACAGCTTGCGAGGCTTTGTCTTTCCACTGAGCATTTACTGTTCCAACTGGAAGTAAATTATTCACTTGCCGAGCATAAGTCCAAATAC
>JBIOEC010000218.1:0-2577 GCA_044445645.1 Gammaproteobacteria bacterium
ACATAGTGGCCCTCTGACTTCTTTGAAAATATAGTGAATTATATCTAGGTTACCTTTCCCCTCTAGGGAAGGAAATTCGATGGCATATTATAACTCGTCCGACTTCCCAAGTCATGCCAGGGTTTTACTCACCAACTCATAAACATCACTGGATAATCCCTGATGACTAAGGACCCTTTCTAACTCATGACCCATAAGCTGTTGACGTTCCTCATCAAAACAGCGCCAACGGGAAAAGCCACTCACCAAACGCGCGGCAACATGAGGATTAAAACCATCAATACGTAAAATCTCATCCGCTATCAAACGATAGCCAGCACCATCTTTTTGATGAAAATTACAAAAATTGCGCTGACTGTAGCTTAAAAGCAATGCGTATAATTTATTGGGATTTTGCGGCGCAAAGTATGGATGATGCAAAAGTTCTGCTACCTTTTGAGTGGTATTAGGCAAATCACTGATAGCTTGTAATGCAAACCATCTATCCAATACTAGAGGTTCATTTTCCCATTGCTTGGCGAAATGGTCCAAGAGAGTTGTGCGCAAAGAAACATCTAGATTATTGATAGCATTCAATGCGGCAACTCTATCGGTCATATTATCGGCTTGATAATACTGGTCGCTGATTATTTGCCAAACTTCTTCGGAGTTAAGGCGGGCTAAATAGTATAAACAAGTATTTTTCAAACTGCGTCTGGCAACCGAATTAACATCCACATGATAGGCAGTGGTCAATTGATGACGTCTATACACTGTAATTAAATCTTCGCCTAAATACTGGATCATCTCCATTAACATAGTATGGTAAACATGGCATACGCCTTCAACATCAATTTTATTCATTTCTGTTGTTAGCGAGATAGGATCAGGAATTTGTAAGAGCAAAGAAATGAAAGCCGGATCCAGATGTTTATCTAATAAAACAGTACGTAAACAAGCAAATAGTTTTGGGTTTACCACTGTCGGCTCTTTTACCTGCCACGCTGCGAGCAAACGCTGCATTTCGTTGGACATAAACTGCTGCCCTACTTCCCAACGCGCCACGGCATCGGTATCGTGAGCAAATAAAAACAATAACTCATCTTCAGTGTATTTGGCGAGCAAACGCACCGGTGCAGAGAAACCGCGTAATAAAGATGGAACAGGTTTAGTGTTAACATTATAAAAACGGAATTGTTGCTTAGGCTTAGTAATATTCAACACAAACTCATCGGTATTCGGAGCGCGTTCGCCACCTGCAAGATTAAGTGGCATTTCCTTACCTTTCTCATCTAGCAATGCTATAGCCAAGGGCAAATGGAATGGCAGTTTTTCAGATTGTCCGGGTGTTGGTTTACAAGATTGGGCAACCGATAAAGTTAAGGTCTGATAATAAGAATCATATTTCCATTCCACTTCTAATACTGGAGTCCCGGCCTGTGTATACCATTGTTTAAATTGTTCTAAATCGATATGGTTGGCATCACTCATCGCACGCACAAAATCATCTGTCGTTACCGCATGACCATCAAAACGAGTAAAATACAGATCCATACCATAACGAAAACCATTCGCACCCAACAAACGATATAGCATACGAATAACTTCTGCACCTTTATGATATACCGTCAAAGTATAAAAATTATTCATTTGAATGTATGATTCAGGTCTGACCGAATGCGCCAATGGACCTGCATCTTCAGCAAACTGTGAGGTTTTGATCAGACGTACTTCTTCAATCCGTTTCACCGCACTTGACCATTGATAGGCGCTAAATTCTTGATCACGAAAAACTGTCAGGCCTTCTTTTAAGCTTAATTGAAACCAATCACGCAAAGTTACGCGATTACCTGTCCAGTTATGAAAATATTCATGGGCAACCACTTTCTCAATATTTTGATAATCGGTATCAGTCGCAATCGCTGAATTAGCTAAAATGTAACGTGCATTAAAAATATTAAGCCCTTTATTTTCCATCGCGCCCATATTGAAATCATCTACAGCCACGATCATATATAGGTCTAAATCATATTCTAAACCGAATACTTTCTCATCCCAACGCATGGCCACTTGCAAGCTACGCATTGCATAATCACATTTATCTGCATGTTGAGGTTCAGTATATAAAAGCAAATCCACTTTGCGTCCAGAAATGGTGGTATACATACCTTCTATACAAACCAAATCTCCTGTGACTAAAGCAAACAGATAACAGGGCTTTTTAAATGGATCATGCCATTTTACCCAATGTCTTCCATTTTCACCTGAGCCTTGCTCGATTTTATTCCCATTAGACAATAGCAAAGGATATTTTTTTGCATCTGCAATAATCGTAGTCGTAAAAATAGCCATCACATCAGGACGATCAATATAGTAGGTCATCCGTCGAAAACCATGCGGTTCGCATTGTGTGCAATAGATATCTTTAGTTTGATATAAGCCCATTAGCGCTTGATTTTTTTGGGGGTAAATTTTTGTTTTAATGGTTAAGGTAAATTGCTGCGGCGGATTTAATACAGTTAAAGATTCACTGTCGACCTGATACTCATTAGTTGCAAGTTCTTTATTGTTAAGTAATATACTGATCAACTCTAGTTG
>JBIOEC010000219.1:0-2567 GCA_044445645.1 Gammaproteobacteria bacterium
GATCAGGTTTTATCTCTATTTGATTTTAATTTACCTCATTCTACCAGTCGTACCGTTCCCACTTTATCAAGCAGAAAATCCGTGCCCAAACTGGAAAAAATATTTTCCCACATGGAAAATCTAAATCGGGCATATTTAAAAGCCTTAAGACCACATAATGTTTTATCCATAAAGGAAGCGCCATTTCCAATTGCTAGGATACCTCAACTCAAATCCTAATTTAGAGAGGAATATTCCAAGCAAGGGCGACTACTCGTCGCTCCTATATCACTTAGAAAATACTGAAATTAATGACAAGCAGCAATTCCCGGCGAAAATTTGAGTAGATATTAAAAATATGATGAAATTCAAAGCGATGGGGGATTGTCAAGGGAGGAGCAGCGCAGCGCTCCCCCTTGACTGCGAGCAGCAGCTTTGCTGCGCGCAGTGTAAAAATAAGGAAGCAGTTCCCGGCGAAACTTCGCCGGGAACTGCTGAATGACAAGCTAGATTGCATTATTTAGCTTCAAGTACGCGGGCAATGCTTCTCCATTGTTGTCTATCTTCTGGAGTTAACAAGCAAAGCGCTTGTCCTTCAGCTCCGGCGCGGCCAGTACGGCCAATACGATGGATGTAATCTTCAGCTACTTGGGGTAAATCATAGTTGATGACATGTGCAATATGAGAAATATCGAGTCCACGAGCTGCAATATCTGTAGCAACTAGAATGCGGAATTCACCTGAACGAAAACCTTTAATTGCACTATTACGTTGTCCCTGGGTACGGTCACCATGTATATGGGTAACCGGATGCCCGAAACCTGATAAATATTTAGCTAAACGGTCAGTACGATATCGTGTGCGCGCGAAAATTAAAATTGAACCTTGGCGGTTATTAAGCTCGTCTAACAATGTGTTGTTTTTGTTAGCCACAGTAGTCTGCACAACAGAATGAGAGATTTTTGCAGCAGTTTGAGCCACTTTGCCAACTGTTACGCGAGCTGGCTTATTTAGCCATTTTGCAGCCATCTTTTCTATATCTCCAGGTAGAGTCGCAGAAAACAACAATGTTTGGCGTTCACGTGGCACTGCCTGAAAAATTTTATTCAGCTGTGGTGCAAATCCCATATCTAACATGCGATCCGCTTCATCTAAAACCACTACTGCAATGTTATCCAGAGATACGGTTTTACGCGCCAGATGATCCATCAAGCGCCCAGGGGTAGCAATAATGATACGAGGTCTATTTCTCAACATATTCATCTGCCGATCCATAGAAGCTCCACCGATTAATAAAGCTTGCTTTAACTCTGGACTCGCTGAGGTTAGTTTTTTTAGCACATCGGCAATCTGCGTAGCTAATTCACGGGTGGGAATTAGAATCAAACCGATTTTATTGGGTAATTCCAATAAACGCGCAATTAATGGAATACAGAAGGCTGCGGTTTTTCCAGTTCCAGTCTGGGCGCATCCAATAACATCACGCTCAGTTAAAGCAATGGGAATGGCTTGAGCTTGAATGGGTGTAGGTATAGTAAACTGCATTTTTTTAAGCGCCTTTTCTAAGGGTGCAGGCAGTTTTAATTCTTGAAAATTTTGCATAAAAAATCCTATTATTTAGCTTAAGCACGGCTAAAGCTATTGTGGTTATAGAAGGCAATAATGAACTTTGTGTGAGTTTATAGATGCCAGTTTAGGTATTTGGGCGGGAAAATGGCTTTAACTAAGATTAGAAGATTGGATTTCACCAGCTTCGATTAGTAGGCGGCTTGATCATGCCCTGTGAATAGGCCAATTTGGTTATTCACAAATCATTATAACACACTATTGCTGCGAAATGGTAATTCTTGTCATTTCGCGGCTTGTCTGCAGTATGACACGCTGTTCCTACTGTTCTTCCAATACGGAGGACTACGTGCATTTTGAAATCCGAACTCATCTTATTATGGAAGCAGATTAGTGAAAGTGATTCCAACGCACAACAAAACGATAAGCCATTGTGGCCATTGATAGCGCTGCAATAGAATAAATGCGAGCAATACAATTCCAATATCCAGATAAGATTGAATACTCTCACTCCAGACTGGGTGATAAAATGCAGCGATTAATAAACCTACGACGGCGGCACTGACGCCAGCTAAAACCGTTTGAAATCCTAAATAATGTCGCCATGTATCCCATACAGGTAATATGCCAATCAGAATCAAAATAGACGGGAGGTAAATAGCAACCACACACATCAGCCCGACTAACCACCCATAATCAGCACCACCAATACTAGTACCCAAGAAAGCAGCAACACTAAAAAGAGGACCTGGAGTGGCTTGTGCTAGACCATAACCCGTCAAAAAAGTTGTATTGTCTATCAAACCGGTTTGCACTAATTGAGATTGGAGTAATGGCAAGACCACGTGCCCTCCTCCAAATACTAACGCACCTGTTTGATAAAAACTGTCGAAAAGATCCAGGTAATGATTTTTGACTTCTGAATTGAGCAATGGCAATCCAATCAGCACTACTAGAAATAATACCCAAGCCGTGATGGCTGTATGCATACTGATTTTCTTTTGCGAAAAATGACGCGCTGC
>JBIOEC010000220.1:0-2566 GCA_044445645.1 Gammaproteobacteria bacterium
ATATTAAAAATATGATGAAATTCAAAGCGATGGGGAGATTGTTAAGGGGGAGAGGCGCAGCTCTCCCCCTTAACTGTGGAGTGCGGCTTTGCCGCGCGCAGCATAAAAACCAGGAAGTAATTCACGGCAGCTTTTCGCCGGGAATTACTGGATTATTTGCAAATAACTGAAACTCCGGAACGCTCTTATTTTAAGGTGAATAATTATCATGAGTAAAATCAAACTGCGTCGTAAGGCGCGTGAATATTTAGTAAAAGCAATTTATCAGTGGCAAATGACAGATGACCCTTCAAATGAGATTATTGCGCAGTTTTTAATTGATTACAAACCTGAAAAGTATGATACAGAATTTTTTCAAGAAGTTTTGCGTGGAGTGATTGAACATCGTGCAGAATTGGATAGCCAATTGGTGCCGTATATGAACCGTACCGTGGCTGAAATGGATCCTGTTGAATTAGCAATATTACGCTTAGCGGTGTTTGAATTGATTTATAAAATCGACGTACCTTATCGAGTAGTCATTAATGAAGCCGTTGAACAATGTAAACGCTATGGTGCGACCGATGGTCATAAATTTGTAAATGGCGTACTCGATAAGGTAGCACAGCAAGTCCGCCAAGTTGAAGTCCAAAATAGAAACTCAAATATTCGCTAGGTTTGAATTATCCACGTAACTACTCACTCTGTAGAAAGGAACCTTGCTATTTCGCCGATCTTGAACGAAAATGACATTAGAAAATGCTCACATACTGCGTGTATGCTCCGCTTTTCTAATGCCATTTTCGTTCAACCTCGACAAAATATCAAGGTTCTCCAAGTTTATTGATGGGGGGGCACCGGGAAAGCTGATGTCTGAATTCACCATTATCAAAGAATATTTTCAGCGCTCAATCCAGCATGATCAAGATGTGATTTTAGGTATCGGTGACGATGCCGCTGTCGTTAATATTCCAGAAAATCAACAACTGGTAGTCTGCGTAGATACCATAGTGGCTGGCCGCCATTTCTTGTTGGATACACCTGCCGACGCTATAGGACATCGGGCTTTAGCGGTCAATTTAAGCGATATTGCTGCCATGGGAGCCACTCCACGTTGGTTTACTTTGGCTTTGACCATTCCGGACGAAAATGTGCACTGGCTCAGGGAGTTTAGTCAGGGTTTATGGGCATTAGCGAAAAAGTATCGAGTTGAACTCATCGGTGGAGATACTACACAGGGCCCTCTTGCCATTACTATCCAAGTATTAGGAACGATTGCCCCACAAACTGTACTGACGCGTAGCGGGGCGCAGGTGGGCGATAAAATTTATGTCACAGGTTCATTAGGTGATGCTGGATTAGGTTTAGAAATAAGTCGTGGAAGTTTAGCTTCGATACCGGGGACTACAGCTTACCAAACTTATTTATGTAGACGTTACCAATACCCTGAACCCAGAATAGAGTTCGGGGAGAAGCTGGTTGGGATTGCGAGTAGTATGATTGATGTTTCAGATGGACTAGCTGCAGATTTAAGCCATATACTAGAGCAAAGCCAGCTAGGTGCTACAATATATAGTAAAGATTTGCCCTTATCCCCAGCTCTGCGCAACCTGGTTTCTATTGAGCAAGCCCAGCATTATGCTTTAACAGCAGGGGATGATTATGAACTGTGTTTTACAGTGCCTGCTATAAAGCAACAGCTCATACAGACGATTGTTGATAGTACAGGAATCGCTTGTACCTGTATTGGTGAGATAGTCGCTGAACAGGGTTTAAAAATTTTGGATAAAGACGGGAAATTAGTTAGGTTGGAAAAGATGGGATGGGAGTTTTTTGCTTCTTCCTAATCTTGCCAGCATGATTTCGTTTAAATACAGTGGATAAGCTGCAGTATAACAAAAGACAAGGACACGATAATGCAAAACAAAGTTATATTATTTATTGCTCAAGGATTTGGCAGCGGTCGTTTACCCAAAATGCCCGGAACTTGGGGAACTTTGGTTGGTATACCCATTTATCTACTGATGCACGATCTACCCATAGCCACTTATCTGGCCATTACTTTTTTATTTACCGTATTTGGCTGTTGGTTATGTGGAGTCGCATCTAAGCAATTAGGTACTCATGATCATTCCAGCATCGTGTGGGATGAAATAGTAGGTTTTTTATGGACTATGGCGGCGGTGCCCTTTGGTTGGGGTTGGATTTTAGCTGGATTTTTACTCTTTCGTTTATTTGATATTTGGAAACCTTGGCCAGTCAGTTGGGCAGACCAACGTATAAAAGGCGGTACTGGAGTGATGGTTGATGATCTGATCGCAGCTCTCTTTGCCTGGGTAATCCTGCAAATAGCTGCTTTTTATTTGAGGTAACTACTCACTCTGTAGAAAGGTTCTCCAAGTTTTAAGGATAAGGGCGTGAGCAGTTACCTTAAGATTTATCTTTAGGACAAGCATATTATGACAAACTCAGGGCAAGATCATCTAAAATTATTGCCAATAAACTCAAAAAATACGTCATTCTCGCTGAGCAAAGGCTTCTACGAAGTCAGATCTCACAGCGGGAATCTAGTTCGGATATGTAATAG
>JBIOEC010000221.1:0-2565 GCA_044445645.1 Gammaproteobacteria bacterium
ACTTTGGACTATGCTGTAGCGCATGATCCAACGTTTACCATGAAGAAGTGGTTGGAAAATATTGTATAGAAAGCGCAATTCCCGGCGAAACTTCGCCAGGAATTGCTGGTATAGAAAGTTGTTACTTAATCGAGCTAAAACATGATCAAATATCAAAGCACACGCGCACAAGATCCTAACTCATACACCTTCACTCAGGCGATATTAAAAGGTCTGGCTGATGATGGGGGGTTGTTGATCCCGGAAAGAGTTCCAGTTATGTCCACACAACAGCTGCAGCAACTCTTAGGGAAATCATATCAAGATATTGCCGAGTTTGTCTTTACTCTGTTTGAGACAGACTTATCCGCTACTGTGTTGCAGCAAATTATTGATCAAGCGTATGCAGATAATTTTGATGATAAGGCTATAACTCCTGTAGTACATCTTATGGATAATCAATATCTATTAGAGTTATGGCATGGTCCCACATCGGCCTTTAAAGACCTGGCTTTGCAAGTTATGCCCTTATTTTTTGTGACAGCAGCAAAACAAGAAAATAAGCAACGTGTAACCCAAGGGGAGCAACCGTTGCACTATTTAATTTTAGTTTCCACTTCTGGTGATACGGGTAAAGCTGCATTAGAAGGGTATAAAGATAAAGAAAATATCAGCATTTTGGCCATGTATCCGGACAATCGTGTGGCGTTTTTACAAGAGCGGCAAATGGTGACCCAAGAGGGAAGTAATGTTGCTGTGTATGCGGTCGATGGAGATTTTGATGCTGTGCAAGAAATTGCCAAGTGTATTTTTAATGACAAAGCTTTTAAGTACACGCTTTTGCAGAATCAGAAAACGGTATTATCGTCAGCTAATTCGATTAATTGGGGACGCTTAATGCCGCAAATAGTATACTATGTAGCGGCTTATGCAGATTTGGTTTCGCGCCAAGTGCTGCGCAATGGCGACTTGATGGATATTGTGGTGCCAACCGGAAATTTTGGGAATATTCTTGCGGCTTTTTATGCAAAAAAAATGGGTTTGCCTATTCGAAAATTAGTTTGTGCAGTGAATGAAAATCATGTCCTAGCTGATTTCTTGCAAACAGGTGTTTATGATATTAGCCAACGCGCGTTGGTTAAAACTCCTTCACCTTCTATGGATATTTTGATTGCGAGTAATATTGAACGTTTATTATATTTGTTGACCCAAAATGGCAAACAAGTAGCGCAATGGATGCATGAACTTAAGGAACAAAAAAGATTTACGGTTGACGCCGCGACTCTAGTCTTATTGCAAGAAAATTTTTACGCAGACTGGGCCACTAATCTAGATTCTATGGCTAATATCCAAGACATTTATAAAAAGACAGATTATTTGTTGGATCCACATACTTCTGTAGCTCAAATTGTGTGCCAACGTTATTTGCAGAAGATCTCAGATCAAGTTCCTATCGTAATCTGTGGAACAGCGCACTGGTCTAAATTTGCGCGAGATATTTATCATCTCCTGTACGTTGATACGGCCAAGGTGAATGATTTTGATATTTTAGATAAAATAGTCCAAGCTAATCCAAGGCTATCTATTCCAAAAAATATAGCCGCTCTAAAGAACCTACCAGTAATCCATACTCATAAATTATCTGGGGATTATAAGGTGGTAGAAAATGAAATTGTGGAGTGGATAGGGGATGTTCCCTGTCTACATTAAAACCCGCTTGTATCTGGTACCTGAATCCAGTACAATACGCGGTTCTAGAATTATTCAGGCTGTTTGGGAGCCAATTATGAAAACGTATCAAGCTAGTTCCGATACCGTGCGTCGTCAATGGTTTGTTATTGACGGAGCAAACAAGGTATTAGGCCGTTTGGCCACAGAAATTGCGCATCGTTTGCGTGGTAAGCATAAACCCGAGTTTACTCCTCATGCAGATACTGGGGATTACATCGTGGTTATTAATGTTGAAAAAATTCGTGTAACAGGTAATAAAGGGGATGGTAAAGAATACCATACCCATACTGGTACCGCGGGTGGATTAAAAACCACTACTTTCAATAAGTTACAAGCTAAAAACCCAGGGCGGATTTTAGAATTAGCAGTGAAGGGTATGCTGCCTAAGAATCCATTGGGTCGTCAGATGTTCCGTAAACTGAAAGTATATGCAGGTGGTGAGCATCCTCATAGCGCTCAGCAACCTGAAGTTTTGGTTTTAGAAAAATAAACAGCAGTTCCTTATGGAATTGCTGGAAATTAATTTGTTTCTTACTAAAGGTAAAATAGAATGTCAGCACAAATTACTTATTATGGTACAGGTCGTCGCAAAAGCTCCACTGCACGTGTGTTTTTAACTAAAGGCACTGGCAAAATTATTATTAATGATCGTGAGTTGGATAACTACTTCGGTCGCGAGACATTCCGTAAATCAGTCCGTCAGCCATTAGAAGTATTAGAAATTGCGTCACAATTTGATGTTGTGGCAACAGTATCGGGTGGCGGTAACTTAGGCCAATCCGAAGCCGTGCGCCATGGTTTAACTCGTGCACTCATGCAATACGATGAAGCCGACAGCCCAGAAGGTGTTGGAGC
>JBIOEC010000222.1:0-2565 GCA_044445645.1 Gammaproteobacteria bacterium
CCGGATTACATCACCAAACCGTTTGCCGATACTGTCAAACACATCACCTTCACCCCAACTGCAAGTTTCCATTCCAACACAGAGGCGATAAAGCGCGGGGTTTATATTCATAAATTGCTGATGAAATTGGCCAACAACAGCAACAGTGCGCCGATCCTTGCGCAAATTGCCGATCAAGATATTCTGCAGAAAGTTAAGTTAATCACCCTAAAACACCCGCTCCTTTTCAGTGCCGGTACTTTAAACGAAGTACCAGTCGCAGGGATTATTGAGGGTAAATATGTTTTTGGGCAGATTGATAAATTGGTGGTGAGCGGTAATTCGGTACAAATCATCGATATCAAAACCGACGAACTGCCGCCAGCAACTCCTGACAAAGTAAACCACGCCTACACCCGTCAATTAGACTTATACCGCCAATTGGTTTCAACGATCTACCCGGGTAAACAAATTACTTGCTCGATTCTTTGGTTCAACAATCAAGAGTTGATGGACGTAGCTTAGAAGAAATATTCTTCTATAACATCCCCAACACCATAGTGGTGTAGTTCTTTGGTTATCATGTCTCTTATTTCTACTACCGGTGTAGTATCCAGATATTCTTGAGAAGCAAACGCTGCCGCTAAAACAATACCTGCGGTTACCGGACTAATATATGTAACAACAGCAAATGCAGAAAATACCACTGTATCCAGAACAGTTTGCGATATTGCATCTTCACACCCTTTAATCATAACATCAGTATCGTCCACTGATTTAAAAGTAGTATATTTATTCCCAATACTTCCTGCTATCACTATTGGTTGAAGAAGCGCAATATAAGGAGAAAAAAAAGTAGCAACTCCTAAAACAGCTGATATATCCAACTCCATTAATATATTTTTCTTGTCTTGTAGAGATTGTGAATTATTAGGTGTCGCCATGTTTTTACTCTCATTTAATGTTTTTGATTCGAGAAGGATTACAGTAAGCAAACAATTAGCGCAACTGTTTTTTTTACGGAAGTAGCGATTAAGCTATTGAAGTAAATTGCAAATAGAAATAATTTCATGGATAGTAAATTCCCACATGTGCTAGAAGAGCATCGGCACTTTTGCACAATACCAAAACCGCACTCAGCTTGCATAACTAATAGAACTGTAATATACTCCTGGCAAATTTAAGGTGATCTTATGTTAAATATAATAAATTCTGCTCTTGCTACCGATGTTGTGACTACTGCAGCTAAACAGCCGTCACTACTTACCAGCATTGCGCCCCTTGTACTAATTATGGTTGTGTTTTACTTTTTGTTGATTCGGCCGCAGCAAAAGAAGGTTTCCGAGCACCAAAAGATGGTGAATAACCTTTCAAAAGGTGATCAAGTTGTCACTAACGGAGGGATTATTGGTACGATCAACAAAGTTGAAGAAGCTAGTAATGTGCTGATTCTGGAAATTGCCGATCAAGTGAAAATCAAAGTTCGTAGAGACGCGATCACCGAAATTATGAAATAAAATGACTACCATTTACTTTATCGACCAAGACAACAATAAAATAAAAATCGATGCCCCCAACGGCATTTCTGTTTTGGAAGTTGCACATGCAAACGATATTAGTCTTGAGGGTGCCTGTGAAGGTTCTTTAGCCTGCTCGACTTGCCATGTTATTGTCGCGTCGGAATTTTATAATAAACTGCCGAAAGCCAGTGAAGGAGAGGAAGATATGCTTGACCTCGCCTTCGGTCTAACGCATACTTCAAGACTAGGATGTCAGATAATTATTTCTGACGAACTCGAGGGGCTAACACTTAGTTTACCTTCCGCAACGCGCAACATGATGGTTGATAAAAAATGATAGAAAATTTGATTATTTCCTACCTGCCAATATTGATATTTCTTATCGTTGCCACCACCATCGCGATCATTATGGTGGGAATTCCTTTTATCGCCTCAACAATTTCTGCCGATAAAGAAAAAACATCTTCCTATGAGTGTGGTTTTGAGGCGTTTGAAAATGCGCGGGTACCCTTTGATGTCAAGTTCTATTTAGTTTCGATTTTATTCATCATCTTCGACTTGGAAATCGCCTTCCTATTCCCCTGGGCAGTTGCCTTAGATACAATTGGTATGGCAGGATTTTGGTCGATGATGTTTTTCCTATTTATACTTACAATCGGCTTCATCTATGAATGGAAAAAGGGAGCGTTAGAATGGAACTAAAAGACCAAAATATTTATAATCAAGATGAGTTACTCAATCAATCGCTTTCCTCGGAGCTAGACAACCGGGGTTTCGTTCTTGCCAAGTTAGATGACCTGGCTAATTGGGCACGTGCCGGTTCACTTTGGCCGATGACTTTTGGCCTTGCCTGCTGTGCAGTGGAAATGATGCAAGTTGCAGCCAGCCGTTATGACCTTGACCGCTTTGGTACCATATTTCGCCCATCACCAAGGCAGTCGGATGTGATGATTGTTGCCGGAACACTTACCAATAAAATGGCTCCTGCCTTACGTAAAGTTTACGATCAAATGCCCAACCCCAGATATGTGATTTCGATGGGTAGCTGTGCTAACGGTGGTGGGTA
>JBIOEC010000223.1:0-2561 GCA_044445645.1 Gammaproteobacteria bacterium
ATGTTGTACCTCTTATTAATACCCAAAGCATTTGATATTTTGGCATTCTACTGGATGATAAGCGGCGTATTTGCTTCTGATCCAGTAGAATACCAAAATATCAAACGCTTTGGGTATATTTAGCGTGTCATATTCGGAATAACGAAATCTACACTAAAGAAGCTGCCAATTTTGTCAGCTCTTCCATTGACAGTCCATCTTCCAATGCCTTAACGAATAAAGAGCCCACGACAAATCCATCAGCGTGTTGTAATACTTGTTTCACCATTTCAGGTTGTGAAATGCCAAAGCCAACTGCAACGGGCAAATGAGCCACATTTTTAATTTCAGCTAACTTTTCAGCAAAATCACTTGGCAATTCATTGCGCACACCCGTGGTTCCTTTACGGCAAGCGTAATATAAAAAGCCTTTACCTTGATGATCGATCGCAGCTATACGCTCTTTTGGAGTCACTGGTGAAATCACATAAATAGGATCTATTTTCTGAGCGATACAGGCGTCATAGTAAATTTTGGCTTCTTCTAAAGGGCAATCCACTATCAATACGCCATCAATACCTGCAAGCTTAGCTTTGGCAAAGATATCGCGATTTAATGCAGCATAAATCGGGTTTAAATAACTAAACAAAATTAACGGAATATCAGTATGTTGGCGCAGTTTTTTAACCAAGTCCAAAACATCATCTAAAGTTGTGCCCGCTACGAGAGCACGTTGCGCAGCACGCTGAATAACAGGCCCATCGGCGATTGGGTCAGAAAAAGGCACACCAATTTCTAACATATTGACTCCACCCGCAATTAGCGCCAATGCAGCTTGTAATGTTTTATCGATACCTCCATCTCCTGCCATTAAGTAACCAATGTAAGGTTGGGTATTTTTGAATGCATTTTGGATTCTGTTCATTTTAATTATTCTCTCACACCAGTGAAGAAAGACTGAGTTGTGGCATATCCTTATCTCCTCTACCCGATAAATTTACCACGACTAGATTTTCTTTAGGTAAAGTTGATGCCACTTTTATTAAATAGGCTAGCGCATGAGCGGATTCTAATGCACATAAAATTCCTTCTGTACGCGCTAATAAAGATAAGGCATGTAGCGCCTCATCATCCGTTACCGCATCATATTTAACACGTTGATTGGCAAATAACTCTGCATGTTGTGGCCCTACTGCAGGATAATCTAATCCGGCGGAAATTGAATGCGTAGGAGCAATTTGTCCATGCTCATCTTGCAACACATATGTGTAACAACCGTGCAAAATACCTTCTTGTGCATGTTGAAAACGTGCGGCATGCTCACCCAGTTTTGTTCCTGTACCACCGGCTTCTACACCGACTAACTCTATATTCTCATAAGATAAAAATGCTGAAAACATCCCAATAGCATTTGAACCTCCGCCCACACAGGCAATGATCAAATCGGGTAATCTACCCATTTGGATTAAACACTGTTTTTTGGTTTCTTTACCGATAACACTTTGAAAGAATGCCACCATTTCAGGAAAAGGATAAGGACCTAATGCTGAACCTAAACAGTAATGAGTATTCGTAAAAGAAGAAGACCAGTCACGCAGAGCCTCATTCACTGCATCTTTCAATGTTTTAGAACCTTGATCCACTTCAACAACTTCTGCACCCATCAACTTCATGCGCATAACATTGGGAGCTTGGCGTTTGGCATCTACACTTCCCATATAAACTACACACGGTAATCCAAGGTAAGCACATGCTGCAGCTGTGGCCACACCATGCTGGCCAGCTCCTGTTTCAGCAATAATTCGCTTTTTGCCTAGTGTTTTCGCCAGTAGACATTGTCCTAATGCGTTATTTAATTTATGTGCGCCGGTATGTAACAGGTCTTCACGTTTTAAAAAAATTCTTGGGCCATCTATTGCTGTTGAAAATCGTGTAATTTCAGTCAGCGGAGTGGGTCTACCTGCATAGTTGTGTAATATACTGGTCAAGGTCTGATTAAAATGTCTATCATAACGTAGACCTTTCCAGGCATTTTCCAATTCATTAATTGGTGCCACAAGTATTTCAGGAATAAATTTTCCACCGTAATCCCCATAACGACCATTTTTTGCTTGTAAATTTTTGCTCATAGATTTTTGGCTTTATTAATAAAATTATGAATAAGTTGTTTATCCTTACTTCCATTGGAATTTTCAACACCACTTGAAACATCCACCGCATATGGATGCAAACATTTTACTGCATCTATTACATTATTGGGAGATAATCCTCCTGACAAAAACCATCTAAATTTAGTCTGGGGTACAAAATTTTGCCAGTTAAAGGTTTGCCCACTGCCAGCATTTATCCCATCAAATAGCAAAAAATCCCGCTCAACTTCTAAATGCTCGCTTACTGAATCTACTACGGTGCCATCATAATTAACTGAACACACATAAATACGTTGTAAATAACGGGGTAATAAATACTCCTGTTGTTTAGCAATAGTGCCATGCAGTTGTACTATGTTAACCCCAATGGCACTGCAAATGTGTTTAATTTCATCTGCAGTTTGATCAACCACCACTGCCACAGGGTTGCCC
>JBIOEC010000224.1:0-2560 GCA_044445645.1 Gammaproteobacteria bacterium
ATATACATTCACAATATTAAAGGTCGGACTGGTTACTTGGATGGTTTCTGTCGAAAGATATTTCATTAATAAACTAGTAAAGGTAGTTTTACCGCTACCTAAATCACCGGAGAGAGTAATGACATCCCCAACCCTAAGCTGCGCTGCTAAGGTGCTCGCGATAGCATCAAGGGCTTGGAGATCGATGGCGTTATAATTTTTCATCGCTGACAAAATCAAAAATAGACGGTTGTTCTATTGGTTCGGGGATATTACTGGTTTGGAAATCATCGTAATTCTCATTAAAGTCCTTCCAAATTTTCGCAGGAAGATTCCCCCCCGATACTCTATCCATTGGAGTATTTGCATCATTACCTACCCAAATACCGGTCACTAACCGATCGGTAAAACCAATAAACCACGCATCACGGTGATCCTGGCTGGTGCCGGTTTTGCCGTAGGCGTGTTGATAATTTAAACTTGCACTGCGCCCCGTTCCACTATCAACTACTTTGGCCAATAACTGTTTCATCTCCCCTGCCAAGCCATCACTAATTTTCTGCTCTAATTCCAAGCCCGGATGTTGGTAAATAATTTTATCTTGCCCGTCAGTCACTTCAAGTATGGCATAAGGTACAACCGAAATTCCATTATTGGCAATATGTGCATATGCAGCCGTAAGATCGAGTAAATTAACATCAACACTTCCCAAAGCAATACTCGGGAGATTAGGTATACGCGTATCAATCCCTAGCCTATGAGCCATTTCAATCACTTTAGTCCGCTCAATTTGCTCGGAAACTTGCACCGCAACAGTATTGATCGAGTGAGCAAAAGCATGTTCAACCGTCATTTCACCGTAATGTTTATTAGTAAAATTCTTAGGCACCCATAATGGCAAACCCTTACCTTGATAGTACGAACGCGGCTCATCAATATAGCGGTCACCGGTAGAAACTCCATTTTCAAGCGCTGCTAAATAGACAAATAATTTAAATGAAGAACCAGGTTGGCGATAAGCATTAACTGCACGGTTATATTGCGACTGCCCATAATCAAATCCACCCAACATCGCCTTAATTGCCCCATTGGGTTCCATCACTACACCGGCAACTTGTGTAGCTTTTGCCGTGTTCATTTCACTACGATATTTAATCGCTGCAGCTTCCAACGTTTGTTCCAAAGCAATATCAAGTGTCGTAAATACATTTATATCCTGGTTAATCTCCCCAATTTTATCCTGCAATTCCGACAGCACATAATCCGCAAAATAAGGATTTTTAAGGATACCACGGTTAATTCCCCGCTGAATTATTTGCGGCGGCCGCGCCCGCCGTGCCTGTTCATTGCTAATATACCCTTCATCAACCATGCGATCTAAAACATATTTAGCTCTGGATACCGCTAACGCAAAGTTATTTGCCGGTGAATATTTTGATGGCGCTTTAATCATCGCAGCGATTATCGCTGCTTCATAAAGATCTAAGTCTTCAGTTCTTTTACCAAAATAATACCGCGCTGCTCCATCAATACCATACACTCCTTTCCCCATATAGATGCGGTTTAAGTAGAGGGTTAGTATCTGCTCTTTCGTGAATTTTTGTTCCAGTTGCAAAGCAATAATAACTTCCAGAATTTTACGCTTGAGGGTTTTTTCTGGGCTTAAGTATGCCACTTTGGAAAGCTGCTGAGTTATGGTACTCCCACCCTGCACGTATTTGCCGGCTCTGATGTTTACCAAATACGCCCTGAGAATCCCCCAAAAATCGAAACCAAAGTGATCAAAAAACCTTTGGTCTTCAGTAGCAATAACCGCATAGATAAGATCTTGTGGGATCTGCGAATAAACCAGCGGCTTACCGTATAAATCCCCATACTTGGCAAGCACTTCGCCATCTTGCGTACGAATAGTAATCTGTGGGCGGCGATCTTGCGCAGCAAATTCAGTTAAATCCGGTAAATCTTTAGAATAAAAAGCAACCAATAATCCCAGAATTATCAAGCTCCATAGCAGTACTACGGCAATAAACCCAAAAAATGTTTTCCCAAAGCCTTTCGACTTGCGGATACTCCCTTTTTTCGACGAAAATGTTTTTCTAAACCTACGCATAACCGCCAATATACAGCATTTTATGCTAAATATCCATTACTTCTGCAAAGCTTATCGATCATACTTAGGATTAGCAATCATACCTTCACCAACACTATCAGAAACTCTTAGGTGTTCATGGGGATTGGAGTGCTCGTCGAACAATTCTTCAATAAAATTATATTTACCCGATTGGTTATTTTGGCGGATGATATTATAAGCCGTCAATTCATCCTGCGCCGTTGTTGCACTGGGGTTTGCACCATTTTGTAGTAGATGAATAACTAAGGTAATCGATACATTTTTACCTTTCAGCACCCCATCCCGCACCAAATCCCTTAATTCGACATCCAATTTGTGTTGCTTCTTACTCATGATTGGAATGCTAGCACTAAAGTATTAATAATTAGTTAACGCCGACTTGACATTCTACTCTATCACCAATAAAATTACCTAGAACATGAGGATTTATGGCGGATTCGCGTTTTTTTA
>JBIOEC010000225.1:0-2520 GCA_044445645.1 Gammaproteobacteria bacterium
ACATATAAGAAAAAAAAATAGCATCCGCATTTGGCTAGACTTCATGTAAGCCATTTACCTGAAATTACTATGGTCAATGTATATTCAGTTCCATTACTTTGATGCGGGATTGTAGGCAGATTAGTTAGGAGGTTTGCGATTATGTCTTAACTCGTTGATTTTATTATATTTTAATTTAAGCGGCCTCTTAGCTGAGGGGTATCATTGGTTAATACCACTTATAAACTGACAAAATGCCAAAAATGGTTTCTTAGCCATTTCATTATAAAGATAATTGCATGCTGACTTGTGCAAATCCTGGAGTATCTGTAGGAACCGCATTAAATTCTTGTACTTTTATGCCATATTGCTGCTGTAATGCAACCAGCCATTGCATTAGCCCATCAAACTCTACTGTATTGAATACTACGCTCACTTGATTTTCATTATTTAAGCTCAGTTCACTTACCACTGGCATCATGCCATTTTCCTTTAAGGTATTTTCTACTGTGGGTAAAAACATATCAGCAGTTAGCGTTGTATTGGGTTTGACTTGGCCTTTGGCAGCTAATAATCGCGGTGCTGCCGCTTGCATATAGGTGAGAGTTTCTTGATCAAGAATTACATCTTGATTGTAACGGGTAATGGCATCGGTTAAAGGTATCCAGATAAATTGATATAAAAATACTATAAGAAATATCCAAGCTGTGGCTTTGACTAGATAATGTTCTCTCTTAGATAATTGTTGCCAGCGCTGTTGCGTTTGCTGCCAATAGGGATTTTGGATAATTTGTTTACGTAAAGGTGCCGCCGTTTCATTTAATCGATCGGCTAATTGTTGCCATTGTTGTTGATATCGCTTAATCATTCTGTATCCTCAGCCATTGCTGTCAGCAGTTCGGCGAATGCTCGCCGGGAACTGCTTCCTTGTTTTTATGTGGCTTGCGGCAAAGCCGCAAGCCCCAGTCAGGGGAAAGAATCGCGTTTCTCTCCCCTGACAACCCCTCATCGCGTGAAGAATTTCATCAAACTCTCATCATTTTTGCCTAATTTCACATTCACCAGGAATCGCTGCATTGCGGTGCTTTATCCTATACGCCAGCGGGCTTGCACGACCCCTCCGGTACTGACGGCATTTTCTTGTTCGACTTTTAATCCTTTTTGCTGTAATTGACTATCTATCTGCTGCAAGCGCGAAAAATTATCTACATTCAAATTTATCACCAACTGATTGCCATCATAAATGACTCCCGTCAACTGCACTTGTGGAAAAGCTGAAGTGACCTCACCTACTCTTAGCAGTAAACTCAAAAAGTCATTGTTCGTTTTGCCGCTTGCCGCGCTATTTAATTCACGCTCGAATATATTACGTGGGTTTGATACTTTTTGTGCATTCGGAAATACTTCGCGGTATACATTTTCTATTTGCTGTTGTAATTTATTGTTTTCGTATTGTAGATAAAAGGACTGGGCCACTAGTCCCGCAAACCATACTACAACTATGCTAACTCCTAGGACTTTAGCAGCGTGCCACCAACGCTTTTCAGATACTGTCGTTTGCTTTACGGTAAAATCCCCTTGCAGTAAATTGATTGCCGATTCAGGGAGATAGTGTTTAGCTACATAGGTTATCCACGTGTTAGGAGCTTCTAATTTAATAATTGAGGTTTTAATATCCCTAGCCTCACAATCTGCTATCCATTCTGGATCCAGCTCATGGCTGGTAATCCAAGTTATTTCCTCTGGCCGCTGTTTTGCATATAACAACACTAGCATCGACTGCGCCTGTTCACGCTCACACGCTAAACCTGTAAAGCTTCCGGTACGTGCCCATATATAATCGGAGTCAGTTAAGACTAACCAGTTTTGGTTTGATGCTTGCGCTAATGCTAACCATAAAGGTAAAAGGGTTTGTGGAATTAAACCTGCCATCTTTAATTCCTGGGTGCATTGCTGCATAACCGAACGGTTAACAATGGCTACCACCAAACTTTGCGGATCCGCTTGGTTCAAGACGGCAAAATGTAAATCTTCTATATCTTCCGCGAGTTGCTCTTCGAGTAAATACGGCAGCGCTTGACGTATCTTGCTAAAGGATCCCGCTGGACGTGGGATGGTGAGCACGACCACGTCGGGATTAATGAGTAAACATGAGTGGAAAAAGTGTAAGTTTTAGTGGCTTCTACAATGTCTGCCATTGTGCTTTCTAAGCCTGATAACTCTATTTGCCGGTTATCATCCAGCAGGCACCAGGCACGAATGGGTGGGCGGTTATGGTATAGGTATTCGCTATCATATGCCAAAATAAGCTGCATAAACTGGCCTTCCTCTGCCGTTTTCTGATGTTGCTTAGTATACTATAAGCTCTGTGGGTATGCCTATTATATAGGAGTTTTATCAAGGCAAATGCATCTAAATTAGAATTTATATCTAAATAACAAAAAATGGCGTCATTCCCGCTGAAAAAGACTTTCTTCAAGGCCGTATCTTACAGCGGGAATCTAGGACTGAGATTACTATTACATATCTACAATGGATTCC
>JBIOEC010000226.1:0-2510 GCA_044445645.1 Gammaproteobacteria bacterium
ATATTGATTAATTCAATAACAAGAACCCCGGTGCTATTAGGTTGTCATTCAATAATAGCACAAATGGTTCAATTTAGAGCTTAGTTGTCATTTAAATTTAGGATAAATCGTTTATGAATGCAATCCCTTCTATTTGCCAACCACCGCTAATAACTCCGCTTAATGACTTTGTAGGGTTTTACTCCTCCAAACTAGCCATAAAGCCTGCACATATGGATTTTTATCAGGTAGCTGAGCCTTCTGGGCAGTATGGCCAAGCTTTACAGCATGTGATTGTAAATAATTGGCGTTCTATGTTGGAGGAGTTGGTAGAGGCTGGCTATTCCATTACCAAGGTTTCAGACTTAACCGGAATTAGTCGCCGCAGCGTACAAAGATGGTTTAATGGCACAGAAGACATGCCAGCTCAGCATAAATTATTTGCAGCCGTACTCGCTTTATATTGTTACTACAAATATACCGGGGGATGCTATGAATAGTTTGATGTCAAAAAATACCCTATCCTCTAGTATCCCTCAGCTAACTACAGAGGTACTGCAACGACTGGGGATTATACGCCCGAGTAATCAACAAATTACTTTAGTTCGCGCCATGCTGGATTATCTGGCCAATGAGCGTGAAATACAATTTGATGCTCGTTTATCCCACCGGGAAAAAACCTGTTTGTATTTCATTGCAAAGGGTAAAAGCTTAGAAGAGATTGCAGGACTCATGAATATTAAACGGACCACAGTTGCCACTTTTATTAAGCGCATAAAAACTAAGCTTGCATGTGATACTTTGGCGCAAGCGGTGTTTGAGGGTATGGGATATAAAGAGAGCCTAGGAGATTTTAAACAGGCGTCTTAGGAGACGCGAGTAATTTGAGCCCCAAGTGCTGAAAACTTTTCCTCAATACATTCGTATCCACGGTCTACGTGATAAATTCGATCGACTAAGGTTTCGCCTTCAGCGACTAAGCCTGCAATCACTAAGCTAGCTGAAGCTCGTAAATCGGTTGCCATAATCGGAGCACCCGTTAATTTTGGAACGCCTTGGCATATAGCTGTATTGCCTTTAATTTCAATTTGCGCGCCTAAACGCTGCAATTCCAACACATGCATAAATCTATTTTCAAAAATGGTTTCAGTAATCGTGCCTGTGCCTTCAGCAATACAATTTAAAGCCATAAATTGAGCTTGCATATCAGTAGGGAAGGCTGGGTAAGGGGATGTAACTAAATTAATCGCCCGGGGACGGCGGTTGCGCATGTCTATTTCTATGGTGTTTTCCGTAGTGATAATATCTGCCCCGCACTCATGGAGTTTAATGAGTACCGATTCAAGTATGTTAGGTTGGGTATTGAGCAATCGTATTTTGCTGGAAGTCATCGCAGCTGCCACTAAATAGGTACCACTTTCGATGCGATCTGGTAAAACAGTGTATTCACCGCCACTTAAATGTGTGACACCATGGATTTCTATTGTGTCAGTACCCGCTCCATAAATTTTTGCGCCTAAAACATTTAAGCAATTGGCCAAATCGATTACTTCAGGTTCGCGTGCAGCATTTTTGATCAAGGTAGTACCTTTGGCCAAACATGCTGCCATCATTAAGTTTTCAGTTCCTGTAACGGTGACAATGTCAAAAATAAAAGTATTTCCGCGTAAACCTTGGGGTGCTGAGGCTTTGATGTAGCCATTTTCTATTTTAATATCAGCGCCTAAAGCCGCTAGTGCTTCTACGTGCAAATTAACCGGGCGTAAACCAATGGCGCATCCGCCTGGCAAGGAAACATGCGCTTGCCCATAACGTGCCAGCAACGGACCTAATACCACAATCGAAGCTCGCATGGTGCGTACCAGTTCATAAGGTGCAAAAAACTTATGAATATTTCGGGGGTCGATTTCAATGCTTAAATTTTGATCGACAGTAATGGAAGCTCCCATATAACCTAAGATTTCCATAATAGTTGTCACATCACGCAAATGGGGCACATTATGGATAGTTACTGGGTTATCTGCTAGCAACGTGGCAGCCAGGATAGGTAAGCAGGCATTTTTGGCACCCGAAATTTTGACATCGCCACTTAAGGGTCTGCCGCCACATATCAATAGTTTATCCATGTTGTGTCCATTCCTCAGGAGTATAGGTAGAGAGAGTTAATGCGTGGAGTTTCCCACTAGTAATGTAAGAGGATACACCTTGATACACCAGCTGTTGTCGTTTTACTTTGGATAACCCAGCAAAAGCATCGGAAACTATGGTAGCCATAAAATGGTAACCATCGCCATCGATAATAACTTGGCTATCGGGCATAATTTGCATCAACAGTATCTGTAATTGTTCATTGGTCATGATATTAATGGTGTATTCTTAAAGAATTTGTCATTCTCAGCGAACATTCGCCGCAAAAGTATAACTATTATAGCTATCACTGACTAAATTCGCTACAATTCTTTATGAAAAGCAGCAATTCCTGGTGAAAATTCGGGTATATATTAAAAATATGATGAAATTCAAAGCGATGG
>JBIOEC010000227.1:0-2499 GCA_044445645.1 Gammaproteobacteria bacterium
AGAAGATACCGATTCTAGAATAAAAACCTATGGAATACATGAATGGGAAACTTTTAGTGAAAATGGTCGATCTTATTTATTACCCGCTAACGGTTTTAATCCTGGAGCGAATCGTTACCACATTCAGCTATGGGATGGCGAGAAATTATCTAATGTAGGAAATTCACTTCCTGTGATACACGGTATGACCAGTTGGAAGCATTTGGAAATCGGAGATTACAATTATTTCCTAGCCGGTAAGCCTAATACCAAAACGGATATGGTCTATAATTGGTGTTATGGCGATGCCATGGCCGCAGGAGAAGCTCTGTGCCCTGTTGATGCCACTATTACAACCCCAGGGATAGACAATCCTTCAACTCATACTTGGGATCATTTACATGTAGACGGACAAGACTTCGTGTTCCGTGTAAACAGTACGCCATCATCACATATTGCAGTCCAAGTTTATATTGCAAATGCGATCAAATAATAACAGTGACTATAAATTAAATGAGGTATTGATATGAAGAAACTTGTAACCACTAGCTTGATGCTGTTAGGATTTATTTCCACCAGCAGTTTTGGCTTTAGTGTAATGAGCCAGCATAACACTTCAAGCCTAGTCTTGAATGAGATATGGTTATGTAATGGTGGAATTGAAAATGATTGTGGACAGGGAAATAACGGTATGTTGGCTATCACTAAGATCACCATACTTAAAGCTTCTGAGGGTTCTGAGTATTATTACCCTATTGTGATATCTCCACTGGCTTATAATCCTACTAGTGGAAAATATGAAAATTTTGATTATGTACGTTTTATATATAATGGGAATAAATATATCGTCAATAATCGTGGCTGTCAGATACAATATTATTCCAATGAATTAGACTTTACCGAAGAATGTCAAGCAAGAATTACCCCTGCTTAATAAGCGATTTATACTAAACTGAACATGAGGATTTAAAATGAATAAATTAACCCGGCTACAAAGCTCTCTTATGGTAGGATCATTAACTTTTTTACTTTCTTCTTCGGTGATGGCATTAACCATCGTTAATGGGACCAGTAGCAGTACTGCCCTTAAAGTCGAGTTGGGTATCCCTAATGCCTATGCTTTAGAGCATAAAAATGAAGTTGGTGTTTGCTGGGGGAATGAGAAACATATTTCTGAAACCTCATTAATACAAAAACAGTTCTTTAGCACCGGAATAAGCGGTGATCGTGCATTGCAATACCTTTGTGTGCATGTTGATCAAGGTACACAATTGTCAATAAATCCCGTTAAAGATATTCCAGAATGTACCATTGAATTTGTTAAATTAGCCACCAAAGACAGAGGTCTCGCCAGAGCAACTGAAGCCTGTGGCTATATAGGACGCTGTCCCGATAGCAACAATCCTGATGGATATTATGATTATACCCCTGGAAATCAAAACTGTTGTCCAACAGGACACTGGAATAACGGAACCTGCCAAGCATATCCGCTACCCAGGTAGCTTATGCTAAGGCGCTTATAGTTGTAAAAGGATCTTAAACTATGAATACTGTACCCACATTTATTTATGGAACAGCGTGGAAAAAAGAAGCTACCACAAACTTAATCAAAAAAGCCGTATCGCTGGGTTTTTCCGCCATTGACACGGCTAATCAGCCTAAACATTATTCTGAAGCTGCAGTGGGAACTGCCTTACTCGACCTGCAACAAGAAAACATCCGCCGCGAACACCTTTTTTTGCAAACCAAATTTACTCCTGCGAATGGGCAAGATGAGAGAATTCCTTATGATCCTACATTAGATTATGCTACTCAAGTCCAAACTTCTTTCCAAAGCTCGCTGGAACATCTGTATACCGATTATGTGGATTCTTATCTATTACATGGTCCCTACTCATGGCCAGGCTTGGGCGACGCCGATTGGGAAGTATGGAAAGCGATTGAGCAGATATATACATTAGGCAAAGCACGGATGATTGGGGTGAGTAATGTTAATATTCAACAGTTGGAATTATTATGCCGCGATGCCAAAGTAAAACCGATGGTAGTACAAAACCGCTGCTTTGCGAAACATCATTGGGATAAAGAGGTTCGTGAGTTTTGTAAAGCTCATAGCATAATCTATCAAGGTTTTTCCCTGTTAACTGCTAACCCAGTCGTGGTTCATAGTGCAGAGGTTGAAAGTATAGCTTATCGGTTGGGAAAAACTGCTGAACAAGTCATTTTTCGTTTTTGTCTACAGATAGGTATTGTGCCTCTTACTGGCACAAGCAGCGAAGCACATATGCAATTAGATTTAGCTATCAAAGATTTTGAGCTCACTACCCACGAGGTTGCTACATTATCTAATCTCTTCTATTAATCACACTCCAGGCTGCTGGAGGCAAGTATTGTTACGAGCTGCTAATCGGCAGGATTATTAATTATTTTTAGAATTTGTTAGAACGATGGACGATAAAATGCGTCGCCCTATCCAGGTAAAATACTCAAAGAAGAATTAACCAGCGAGAGGCTGCCCAA
>JBIOEC010000228.1:0-2497 GCA_044445645.1 Gammaproteobacteria bacterium
CTACGAAAAGCTGTCCTTACTGTGAGCGTGCTAAAAAATTATTAATCGAGAAGGAAGTGAGTTTTCATGAAATTTCTCTAGACCTTCATCCCGAACGCCGAGCTGAAATGGAAAAACGTAGTGGTCAGCATACCGTACCACAGATCTTTATTGGCCATTATCATGTAGGTGGATGTGATGATTTATATGCCCTAGAAGAAGAAGATAAACTGGATGATTTGTTGTCTGGTGAAACTAGTTAACTTGAAATAGGAAAATACTTTATGACCAACGAAGCCCAACAAGAAAATAATAAACCTGAATTTAGTATTCAACGCATTTATATCAAAGATCTTTCTTTAGAAAGTCCAGCCAGCCCACAAGTATTTCGGCAAGAATGGAAGCCCGATATTAACTTGCAAATTAACGTAGACAGCAGCTCGTTAGAAGAAGATTTTCATCAAGTAATCCTCAAGGTTACTGTTACTGCTAAAAATCAAGATAAAACCGCATTATTAATTGAAGTTCATCAAGCAGGAATTTTTCTACTACGTAATTTTAGTAATGAACAACGTCGTCATATGTTAGGTGCATTTTGTCCTAATATCTTATTTCCCTATGCGCGTGAATTTATTTCTGAAACCGCTATTCGTGCTGGGTTTCCACCACTTTACTTGTCGCCGATTAATTTTGATGCAATCTATGCAGAACAAAGTCGCCAAGAAAGTGCTACTAGCGAAACTATCCCAACTAATCAAACGGTTCAATAATGCAAAAGTTTGCCGTTCTTGGAGCAGGCGCTTGGGGCACAGCGCTTGCTTTTCAACTTGCGCGAGTTAATCCAGATAGTACCATTTTTTTATGGGGATTTGATCCTGAGCAACAAAAAAGACTCCAGCAAGATCACTGTAATGTTCAATGTTTTCCCGATCATCCTTTTCTAGAAAATATCTACCCTGTTATTGAGTTAACAGAAGCCATATCCAATGTAAAAGGAGTGGTCATTGCTGTACCTAGCCATGGTTATGCTGATTTAATTGCCAGAATATCTCCCTTATGCTCAACGGCATTACCCATACTGTCATTAACCAAAGGATTAGATCCCCATTCTGGAAATTTTCTGCATACAGTGATGAATCCTGAGCAGCATTTTTCCATATTATCCGGTCCAAGTTTTGCAACAGAAGTGATAAAACAATTACCCACAGCGATTACTATCGCGTCTTCTCAGCATGAGCATGCTACATTTTGGCAAACATATTTACATAGCGATTTTTTCAGAGTATATACCACCGATGATATGATTGGAGTTCAACTCGGGGGTACAGTAAAAAATGTTTTGGCAATTGCTACCGGCATCGCTGATGGTTTAGGATTCGGCGCCAATGCTCGAGCTGGTTTAATTACCCGTGGATTGGCGGAAATGATGCGGCTTAATCAAGTTCTAGGTGGTAAACACACAACATTAATGGGATTAGCAGGAGTGGGAGATTTAGTCCTCACCTGCACAGATAATCAATCGCGTAATCGTCGTTTTGGTATAGCATTAGGCTCAGGAAAATCTATTGATGATGCATTATTAGAAGTTCAACAAGTAGTAGAAGGTTATTTGGCAGCCAAGTTGGTACATAATCTCGCGGAACATCATCAGGTGGAAATGCCTATTTGTAATGCCGTCTATGCCATGCTGTATAAAAATATCCCTATCAAACAAGCCACTCAAGAACTACTTTCACGAACTCCACATAAAGAATAATGAGTTGCCACCTTAATCCACTAGAATAGTTAAATACTCATTTTCCGGCTGTTATATTAAGATGAAATATGCTTTAATACTTGCTTAATACATAATAATAAAGAAGGATGCTGTAAATGCCGTCGGCGCAAGAAATATTAGGCAAAATATTTGGTTATAACCAGTTTCGTGGCAATCAAGCTAAGATTGTTGAGCATCTTATCCAAGGTGGTGATGCGTTGGTTTTAATGCCCACGGGTGGGGGAAAATCACTGTGTTATCAAGTTCCAGCTATTGCTAGATCCGGCGTGGGTATTGTTGTTTCTCCGCTCATAGCCTTAATGCATGACCAAGTAGACGCTTTATTGCAGCTAGGCGTTAAAGCAGCTTTTCTCAACTCTAGTCTCGATAGTGCAACGGCATGGCAGATCGAACAAAATCTTTTAGCCGGTAAATATGATCTGCTCTATGTAGCCCCAGAAAGATTATTAACTCCAAGGTTTCTGCAATTACTCGAACAAATGAATATTGCATTATTTGCTATTGATGAAGCACACTGTGTTTCGCAATGGGGGCATGATTTTCGACCTGAGTATACTCAACTTTCCATTCTGCATGAACGTTTTCCCAAAGTTCCCCGAGTTGCCTTAACGGCCACAGCAGATGAACTGACCCGACAAGAAATTATTTCGCAACTACAGTTGGAAAAAGCCCAACAATTTATGGCGAGTTTTGATCGTCCGAACATTCGTTATCGTATCGTGCAAAAGCAAAGCCCACGAC
>JBIOEC010000229.1:0-2495 GCA_044445645.1 Gammaproteobacteria bacterium
ACCATGGAGATGATAACTATTATTACTTGCAGGCGGAGAAAGCTTGCACATTGTCTTACGTCATTAAAGCGGCGACTTCAGCTCAACAAGAAGCGCGGTGGAGTGCTGTGCCATCAGATCATGTAGCTAAAAGGGTCATTGAAGAATATAAAAACGTTAATAATGGTTACAAACCGGCAACTTTACCGGGAGAAATACTTCCCTTGCGTGAAAACTATCCGACAATGACGGATTGGCTTAAGGCAATGTTTGAACATCGAGGAGGGAGTTGTGAACAGCGTGCTGCTGCGGTTAAATGGGCATTGCAACGAGATTCTAATCTTGAGGTGTATGTAACTTGTATCGATAATAACCATAATTATCTGGAAATTAAATATGAAGGCAAATGGATTTTAGTCGACTTGGGTGGAGCTGCTAATTATACGGAAACATTTGCTCCTACTACCCAGCTTTATCAGCAACTTGCTCGCAAGCATGGTACTCCAACGCCGAAAAAAACAACCTTCCAAAATCAATCCAAGGTACCAATACCATTACCCGAGGCATCGTCAAAAAGGCCTAAGCTTAAAATCCTTGTGGATCGATACCTAAAACCCATTTCTCTCAAACAGCGAGAACAACTCGACGAACTTTTGAGCGTACCTCACCATCATAAAGTAAGCCTGGTTTCACAGGAGCCAAGATTACTGGAAAACTATTTATTAGAATGTGCAGCGACAGCACATCGCTCTGTGTATGTAATAGATAGTGCCAAAGTCCAGGCATTGTCACAGTCGGCTTTGCAGATGGGTGAAGATGCCATAATCAGCATTGAACCTGATACTCCCTTCGCCAAATTTTTAAAGCAGGCGGCAGCGCTCACAACACCGCGTCCGCAATTAATTATTCATTGGGATACTTTTCCCCCCAACGAACAAGTGGCACTCAATACGCTATTGGATAAAACACGTTCAGTTAAAGGTTATGCTATTACGGATAACATACAAGTGATCAGTCTTTATCGTGAATTGCCAAAAGATAGTTCCTTATTTTCGCGCGCGCAAAGTCTCGCTGAAATTAATTTTGCTTTACCGGATTTCCATTCACAACCCTCTTCTGCAGCAGAAACATTTATTTATGACTGTTTGGGTTTTTCAGATTGGGAAGAGCGTTTATTGGGTCCGATCGTATTAAACAATAATCAACCACAATGGAATAAAAGCCAATGGACGGAACGTTTGCTTCTAGCGGCACAAACAAATACACCTTGCACAATACGCATTCAAAATTTACCTGAACACGCAGAAAAGAAAGTTAAAGATTGGATAGCACAAGCACGTGCGCAAGGGTTTTTTCATTATCACGGTTATCAAATACCTTTTCCACCGCATTGTTATATTGAAGTTGATATTACCCATTTTAATTTTGCAGGATTTCCAAAACCACGCGTAGCGCTGAATGCTACGCGCACGCTGGTGCTCAGCGGAGCTTATCTTATTAACGACCTTTTATTTGATTATGTGTTACATCAAAAAAATATTGAAGATCGTAAATACACGCATAAACCAGGTTGGTTATTTCAAATGGAAGGAAAACCTATCGAACTGTGGATCACTTATCCATTGTCTATTAGTCAATGGTATTGTTTATTCGCACAGGCCAAAACAGAAAATGTTGCGCTTTCTCTCTATTTAGCTCCTGGCGTGTCGCTACCCACAGAAATAACCTTTGAACCTTTTACTGCGACAATAATTGAGCAAGCAGAAGATAATAAATTACCCTCAGTGATTATCACGACGGATGCAAATAAATACGCGAGCAGTCAAAATTTTTCTGAATCATGGGTTATTGATGTCGAAGATCATAACTATGGGGATTTAATTGGCTATGTTAAATATACGCAAACACCTACCCATTTTGAAAATTTTGAATTTCTGCCCAGTGAATTACTCGAAAAATTAAGAGGCACGCAGTCCGTGATTTTAAAAGGCCATTTTACTGACGAACTACTGCAAGCGTTACATCCGCTGCTGTGTGGGGAACCCTTGTTATTAGCAAATGGATCATTGTTTCGTATGAACGCGCCGCTCACATTAATTGTGGAAGTTGATCAACATGAGTTACCAAACCTTCCTCTAAGCGAAGGCCCTCTGGCCTGTTTAGAAGCGCAACAAGTATCCATCATAAATTATGATAAAACACATACGCAGAGTCCTGTGGTGCTTTATTCCGAGCACGTTGATTTCACGCAGACGATTGATCTTACCGATCATCAGCAAAAAACAGCTGCGTTTATGGGAACACGTTTGCAAGGGGTATTATCGGCGTTGGAAACTCATAACATAATCCAACTTGTAGGTCCCACTGGCGTTGGAAAAAGTCATTTGCTGCAGATAATTGCTAAAATGTATCCTGTTTACGTAGGGTTAGAAAAGCTTGACGCCTGGGCCGCTGATACTTCTGAGAATGCGATTTTATTTTTAGATGAATTTAATACAATGGATAAACATTTAACG
>JBIOEC010000230.1:0-2494 GCA_044445645.1 Gammaproteobacteria bacterium
AAATTGCTGAAAGAAGATGCTATCAGCACCGGGTTATACACTTTTATAGGAAAAGAATCGGATGGTAAAGAGATCAGCATCCCTGCGCGCTATACTTTTGCTTATGATTCTACCGATAAAGGTTGTGTATTAGTCATGCATCACTCTTCTGCATTGCCAGTACAATATAAGAGTGAAAATTCTATTCATTAAAACTAAAGTTTTCATATAGCGTATCACCTATGTGTAGATGCGCTAACTCGCGGTGGTGGAAATGCCAGGATTGCCACCACCGAAGTTTGAGTTTGTGCGGTTAACCTTAAAAACTCATCATCAGTATTGACTAGCGCTATGTGCAACTAGTTTCATCCATGCGTTAATAAAATATCAGAGACATAACGCTGTCCTTGCTGATTGCGTTTAAGCTGTACCACAATATCTATAATGGAAGTGATATATTGCAGCACTTCTTCCCTACGTAAACTTTGTTGATGTGCCATAACCATTAATGCCAGTTTTTCCAGTGCGAGTTGAGGTTCATCCGCATGAATAGTCGCCAATGTTCCAGGATGCCCACTGTTGGCTGCGGTTAACCAATGCACCGCATCATCGCCGCGTAACTCACCTAAGATAATTCGATCAGGACGCATACGTAAAGTTGCCATTACCAAATCGCTGGCTTGTACGGATGCGCGGCTTTGCGATCCGCGGCTATAAAATAGCCGTACTTGATTAGCATGTGGAACATGTAATTCAGGCACATCTTCGATAGTAATAATACGTTCGTTCAATGGAATTTCTTGCAATAACATATTTAAAAAAGAAGTCTTCCCTGAATAGGTTGCACCACTTAATAAAATAGTTTGATGGTGCGTTACTGCATATCGCAGTAAATCAGCATATTGTTTATGTCGAAGATACTCTTGCAGCTTTTTTTGATGTACTAGCTCGGACTCTTGACGTTGCCCAACTGCTAAAAATCCCCCCGATTTATCATATGAATTTAATTGTAAATACCGCGTATGTAATTTTCGGATGCTGATAGCAATACTCGCTGAGGGACAATTATTTGAACTTAACCATAACGTTGCGGGATTTAATACAATCTGAATTCGCTCTCCCGTTGGTAAATGTGCGGAAAGTAGTGGTCGTTCTTCGTTAATGGTTTGTTCGCAATATGTAGCTATTTGTTGTGCCAAAGCATAGCAGCGGCGTAGACTTAAATCGGGAATATGAACTGATTTTGCTTGCCTACCATCATCTACCCATATTTCAAAAGGCTGATTGATCGAAATATCGGTAATATCAGGATCTTGCAAATATTGATGTAGTGGGGTAAGAAGATTATTCAAAAGTATATGCATAGTTATTAACTTCCTGCGGAGAGCATAATTGGTAAATCACTAAAGTTGAGATCGTGTGCAACCATTACGCGAACTACTGTTCCTTGATCAATCTGAATAGTCGGCTTTATATCTAAGCGTCTAGAAAGCAATTCATCAGAATTTTCATTAGCCGATGCTACTACGCCATCTTGATAAGGATTACCATATAAGCTATCACTGGTATCTGTTTCCATATCAGAGACCCCAGCGGCCATCACACTAAGTAATAAGGAAGTCCCAAAAATATCCCAAAAGTGATTATCTACCGAACCCGCTAATCCACTACGACCTAATGCATCTACTCCTGGAGAAGCTAAGCGTATATCAATTTGCTGCGGGGTAATGGCTCTAGTCCAAATCACATATATACGTACTTGACCGGTAATCACAGCAGAATTATATTGTCCAATTAAACGAGTACCTCGTGGCAAGAGAATTTGTTTGCCGGTTTCTCCATAAATTTCTTCGGTGATCGTGGCGCGAATCATTCCAGGTAAATCCGAATTAATCGCGGTATCTAGCACAGCAGGAATAATTTTTCCCTGAAAAATTTTCAAGTCCGTCGATTCCTGTTGCGCGGCAGATAAAGTCATCACAGATTGATTGGCTGCCGCATTGGCAAATTGACTATTAGCATCGAGTAATTGCATAAGAGGATTTTTTTTAGCAATATCTGTCTCTTGGTTTATTTGATACACTGAACTCGGGGCAATGAGTTTTTTCTGGGCAGCTGCCTGGCGCAAGCGAATTTGTTGCTGATTAATTTTCTCTTGCAAGTCTGCGAGTAAATTTACATTTAATTCTGCAGACGATGTTGTTTGTGCAGAATTATTCTCGCTCGATTCTTTTTGGTTTTGTTCAGATTGTACCGTTGATGGCTCTGGTTTAGTTTCAATCCGCACCCTGGTATCGGCTTGACTGGCCGTTACAATGGCCTTTTTAGGTTTCTCTTGCGACGAGCGTTCAGTCTGCAACAAAATTGATATAAATACTAGAATAACACCGATAACTACAATGACACTTCCAATGCGCCGCCGCTTGGGTCTAGCAACTTTACTTTTAGGAGTTTCTTTTTTTGTGTCCATTTTATTCCGTCCACCTTATCGACGTATGGTTATATCATTAAATAT
>JBIOEC010000231.1:0-2491 GCA_044445645.1 Gammaproteobacteria bacterium
CATGAGGTCGCATCTCAATTTGGACCAACACAAATACAGATTGATACTGTTGTGACTTATTTGCGCTCGCAAGGTTTTAATAATATTAAAATTGCGTCTAATAATTTGCTGATAGAAGCTGATGGAGATGCCAAAACGGTACAAAAAACCTTTCAAACGTCTCTGGCTGAGTATAAGGCTCGTTCTGGTCGTATCGGTCATGCTAATACCAAAGATATTATGATTCCGCAAAGCATTTCAACGATCGTGAGTGCGGTTTTGGGATTAGATACGACGACGGAAGCTCATATTCCCTCTCAGGTTAAATCGGTTCCTGTAAAAAATGTGGTTTCATCTTCAATTAGTACCACAGTTCCTTCACAAGTCAATGCAACGACAACATCTACAAGTGGTGTGCAGTATCCTTATAATGTGGTTGATCTTGCTTCATTTTATAATGCAGGTTCAATACCTTCGGGTTCTAAAGCCACAGTTGGCATTATTGCTGATGGACCACCAAGTCAGATAAATACAGTGATTAGTGATTTAGGGGTTTTTCAATATCAAAACCAAAGCAAAGTAGCTCCAGTAAATATATCCGCATTATATACGTATACCACAACACCAAGTGGTGTTGATACGACTAATCAGGTTGAGTGGAATTTAGATACTCAAGCTGTTGCTGGAATGTCTGGTGGTGTGAAAAATTTAAAACTGTATGTTGGACCTGATTTAACACCTGGCAGTATTTTGGCTGCGTTTAATCTAGCTTTAACAGATAATAACCCGCCCAATATTATTAGTATGTCATTTGGTAGTTGTGATTCGCCACAAAACTATTATCTTGATAGCCTATTACGTAGTGCTTATTTGCAAAATATTACCGTGATTGCAAGCACTGGCGATAATGGTTCAGCAGGAATTAATGGTTGCCCAGCGAACCCAGATATAGAATATCCAGCAAGTTCTCCTTGGCTTGTAGCCGTAGGAGGTACAGATTTTACTGATAGTTCTGGAACCAGTGAAAAAGGATGGACGGGTTCAGGTGGTGGTAAAAGTGCTGGTCAGGTGGCCTCATCGTGGCAAGCTGTAGCCCTGGGCTTACCCGCGGGTGCGAAGCGACAAATTCCTGATATTGCTTACTCTGCAACAGGTGTCGTCGTGGTAAATAATGGAGTCTTACTCAAAGCAAGTGATGGGGGAATTGCCATCGTTGGTGGTACGAGTTTATCTGCGCCTTCATTTGCAGGAGTTTGGGCGCGGTATTTGACAGCAAAACCGTTATTGGGTTCAGCATCGCCTTATCTCTATCAACTTGCAAAGCTCCAATCATCGCCTTTTAATGACATGCCAAGTGGCGTAACAAATGGTGCGTATAATACTGCACCAGGTTGGGATTTTGTCACTGGCTGGGGGAGTTTAGATATTACTAAAGGCTTAGCCAGTTTAAATGCGATTTCACAAACTGGTTGGCTTCCTGCTGTTTTGTATCCATTACAATAATCAAGTTTTATTTAGATGAGCTATCATGAACACATGAAGCATATTGATTCATTAGAGAAATGAAAATTGAGAAAACTAGCACTTTTCATATCTTTGTTGCTTCATGTGTTGTTTTTTACATGGATAATTTATGGTCCATTGACTGATCGTATCGTCATTTCTGATGAAGATAGTCAGTCTATACATATTAGTTTTCTCCAAAACGATTTACCGTCTATCCATGGATCTGTCGTTGCTGTGCCCCAGTTGTTCGATGCTATTAATCAAACAAAACTATCATCGATAAAGAATTTACCTGATCTTAACCCTTTATTTAATATCACTCCTCATAAAGAAACTACATCTCTTGAAAAAACTCCTACAGATACTTTTATTAGCAGTATGTCTGCGGAATATGGCTTTGCTGCTACACCAAGCCAGATTCTATTAAAAGCCTCAGAGAGTCCAAATATCCCATACCCACAAGATGCTTTAGAGCAAAAAATCACCGGAACGGTTAAGCTTTTAATTCTCTTGTCTGGTCAAGGAGGGATACAACTAGTGCATGTTATTCAAAGCAGTGGTTCTGTTATTTTGGATAATAATGCAGTTTCCTTTATCCAATCCAATTGGCATTTTGAAGCACAATCTCCTGAAACTCAGTATCGAAATATTAAGCTCTCTGTCAATTATACATTTGACTCTCAGCCTTCAGTTCATGTCATCCCTACGGAACAAGATATTGCGAGTTGATTGGGTGAGTTAAAGTTAACCAAAGTCTTCAGAAATGAAGCAATTTGTTTTTGCATGCAATGTTTTAACCTTATTAAGTCACACCTCTCTTACTTTGTGCAGTTTTAACGCGAGAGTATGGTATCTGATTATCAATAGCGATTCGCTATGTTGCAGCAATCATACCGGGCAAAGTCGCTTCAGTGACCACAGTCGGTGGTGTGATACAGGGTTCTCCAGTTGCGGACAAAATCGTTGCTGCATCGAATATTCCTGTTGTGGGTGGCGCTGCCACCGC
>JBIOEC010000232.1:0-2490 GCA_044445645.1 Gammaproteobacteria bacterium
AAATAAATAATCAATACCCGAATTTTGTAATTGATCATCAAGTGTTTGATATTCCTGTAGTGACAGGTCCCGCTTACATTTCAGCCATCATATCGGCATTGGCTCATGAGCAAAGTACTTTACGCGGGGAACTGCGCCAGATTAATTTTTCTCATCCCTTAGCTTTGGTAGATAATAGCTATCACCAACTACAAATTTACCTAAAAGGGAAACAGAATAAAGAAATATCTGTTGAAAGTCGTCAATCCAATGGCACCCAAAGCCAATGGATTTCGCATGCTACTGCATATTACAACGAAACTGATATTGATCTAAAAGAAGAAAACCTGGCAGATAAAATAGCTGAGTTACGCCAAAATAGTCTTCAGCTACTTTCTAAATCGCAGCTATATGATGAATTTATGTTCAGTCTAGGAACTCTTATTAAGAGACATAGTTGTTGGATTGAAGAAATGTGGATTAATGAAAATGAAGCATTAGCACGCTTACGTCTACCTGAGGTAGGAGAAGCCAGAAATTCAGGATACTTGATTCACCAAGGATGTATCGAATCTTGTGTTTATATGGCCACATTTTTACAAAACAAACTGAATGCTGCGAATGAAGCGATTAGTTATTTACCGTATGCCATTGAAAGTTTAATATATGATTTGAGTTCTGCAGAAGAACCCATGTGGATGTACATAGAAACTATAGATTCTGCAAATCCTTCTGAATTATTTTCAATCAACGCATATTTACTAGATGCCGAAGGAAATACTTTACTCAAGTTGCAAAACATATGGCTAAAGGCAGTCGACAAAGTATCCTTAATGCAAAACATACAATCTCATACTGAAATTCCTGCCTTATCTTCTGCCTCAAGGGCTTCGGTTCCAACACTAGTAGCAGAAAAATGCTATGAAGCTGAGCAAGTGCTCGAAATTGTAACGAGTTGTGCCAGTATGGCACTAGGTATTAGTCGTGATGAAATAACCACCCATCTTGAAAAAGGTTTTATGGATATGGGCATGGATTCATTAATATCAGTAGAATTGTCTAAGCAGTTAAAAGAACACTTTGGCGAAAAGATCATCCCTAATGCGACGCTGTTATATAACTATCCTACTGTAAAAATGCTAAGCGAATATATCAATAATTATTATAGCGGCACAATACCCGCAACCAAAGTCAGCAAAGTAAAAGCAATTTCTAACGAACCCATTGCTATTATTGGTATGAGTGGTCGTTTTCCGGGTGCTGCCAGCATAAAAGAATTCTGGCAGTTGTTAGCAGAAGGTCAGAGTGGAGTTACCGAAGTACCCGCTGAGCGATGGGATATAGACAGTTATTATGATCCCGATCCTAATACGGCAGGGAAGATGTGCAGTCGTAAAGGTGGGTTCATGAATATTCCCATCGATTATTTTGATGCTGGGTTCTTTGGCATCAGCCGGCGGGAAGCTATTTGTATTGATCCACAGCAACGCCTATTACTTGAAGTGACGTGGGAAGCTTTGGAAGATGCTGGAATCAATCCCTCTACATTGAAAGGTAGTCGTACGGGTGTATATGTAGGTATTTGGGCTAGCGATTATAATCAACTGTTAGGAAAAAGAGAACAACTCACTGATATAAATCAGTACAGTGGATTAGGCAGTGCCTTAGCTGAAGCAGCTGGACGGATTTCATATGTGTTTGGATTACAAGGGCCCAGTGTTGCCGTTGATACAGTATGTTCATCATCCCTAGTTGCCTTACATCAAGCCTGCGAAAGTTTACAATTTGGTGATTGTGATACTGTACTAGTGGGTGGAGTAAATTTATTGCTCGATCCTGCTACATCTATTGGTTTCAGCCAAATGCATATGCTGTCTCCTGACGGATATTGTAAAACATTTGATGCGACAGCGAATGGCTATGTACGTGGGGAAGGCTGCGGCATTTTGGTCTTGAAACGTCTCAAAGATGCAAAGAAAGATAATGATTCTATTTTAGCTGTAGTTAAAGCAACGGGTGTTAATCAAGATGGTGCTAGTAGTGGATTTACTGCTCCGAATGGTTTAGCTCAAGAACAATTGTTGAGCAATGTATTAGCTAAAGCAAAATTGGAACCAAAAGATATTAGTTATATTGAAACTCATGGTACTGGTACGGAACTGGGCGACCCGATTGAAGTTAATTCGATAAAAACCGTATATGGTGAAGGTAGAGATAGCAACTCGCCATTGGTATTAGGAGCGGTAAAGACCAATATTGGACACTTAGAAGCAGCCGCAGGTATTGCAGGGATAACTAAAGTCATCTTGGCTTTACAGCATGAAAAAATTCCCGCTAACTTGCATTTTAATCAGTTAAATTCAAAGATTGATATTGCGGCAATTCCAGCCGTCATACCCACTCAATTACAAACTTGGGAAAGACCCCAAGGTAAGAATCTTTACGCTGCAATCAGTGCATTTGGCGCTACTGGGACTAATGCGCATGCGATTCTTGAACAAGCTCCTATCT
>JBIOEC010000233.1:0-2474 GCA_044445645.1 Gammaproteobacteria bacterium
ATATTCGTAACTACAGTATTATAAATCCCAAGGATCAATAATAGTTACCTCTGGGAAAATGTCTTTTACCACATGACTATGCTCTTGCAAAAAGAGAAGTTTTAAATTTGGACCTGCATCTTGCGTGAAATATAATGGTAAACCATTATTACGTGCATGCCAAACTTTCTGCATACCTGTTACTGTTTCTGGTTGCCAATAACAAATTGTAGGGTCAGCCGTCAGCATAGTGGCATGCATAGCAAGTGCATTACTTTCAGCAGTTTTCCCTAACAATATAAAATCCTGCTGGGATATCGCTTGATGTAATGCTTGAATGGATTTGGCTACATGCTGTGGCCATTCACGATAAAATGGCGAGCTTAACACAGTTTGCTGCATTGCTTTACGGGAACTAATTGCTTTTTTTTCAATATTGAATAACAACAAACCAATACGCAAGTCTCTCCATTCAGAGGGAATAGGTTTAGCAAAACTATCCATTCCATCTTCTTGAGTTCCTGGTTGCCATTCTACAAATCCATGCCATAACGAGCGGCATGCACTCCCACTGCCTAGGCGCGCGAGAATTGAAAGCATAGAATCAGTTAAATTCCAACCAAAAAAAACGTTAAGGGCACGTGTTAATGCAGCAAACCCTGCAGCCGAAGAAGCCACACCAGCTGCAATCGGAATTTTACTTTGGGTTTTAACTGTAAAATAAAATTCAGGATATGGGCGAAAAAGATCTAAAAAAAGCTTAAGTCTCGTACTAAATTCACTGTTTGGCTCTATGGAGTTACCATTGAGTAGAAATAAATCACCTGCAGAATGTTGAGCAATTTCCGTAGTTGCCCCATACTTTCCCAGTGAAATGGATAAGCTTCCAGTAATGGGCAAGTTCAACTCTTCATTGCGTTTGCCCCAATACTTTGCCAAGGCAATATTAGCAGGTTCAGTCGCTATGGCATGAGAAATAGGGGTGGGTATTTCTCCCGCAAGTATGCTGGCAACCACCGCGGCTTTATTCATAACGAACTCCTTGTGAACTAATTTGCACCTCTATTTGTTGCACCCCTGATGCTTGTTGCTGTGCTGTTTGTGGAAAGGTATTTTCAGGGATTTCGCCTACGCCAATGATGCAATCCCCCAAACCCGATCCGCTTATTTTAGCCCCTAAAATTTGTGGAGATAATTTTAATTGTTGGATTAGGTGATCAATATGTTCATTACTAACACCTAAGGCTTGCTGTAATGCGTAATGCTGGTTAAATAAAACCCCTAACTCAAACCATTTTGCTTGATCAATAGCTGCACCCATAGCCTGAGTACACTCGCCTATTTGCTGAAATAACTGATTAAATTTATCTGGATTCTGATTTTTAAACTGCAGAACTTTCTCAACAACTTTGGGGGTTGGCTCTTTGCTTCCCGTATAAACCACACTGAGAGGTGGAAAATGCTGGAGTGATCGATAAACAAAAGGTGACGAAATATAAAACCCAACCCCACCAAAAACACATGCTGCCACATCCGCTCCGGAACCTACTTGTTGTACTTGCTTAATCATTTGATAACCAAGATGGAAAATTTCTTCAGCAGAAAGTGGCAGATTTAACCATTTGGAAAAAACCGCAATAGTTGCCACGGTAACCGCAGCAGAAGATCCAAATCCTATCTTATGTGAAAAATCACTATGGATTTTCAAATCAAAACCCATCGATATTTTCTTTATATAATGCTGAATTATAGAAGTAATAAACTGAAAAGGAGGATCGACACTAATATTTTTCAAAGAATTTTGGTATTCACCAAGTACTGGGGAGCTAATAGTAAAAAGATCATCTTGACGTGGAGTAAGCCTGACAGTTAAACGTTGATTGACTGCACATACAATTGCAGGATAGCCATATAGAACTGCATGTTCTCCTGCGAGCATTAAGCTACCTGGAGCAGAAGCACGGATAGTGAAAAGTGCAGAGTTCATTTGCAATATTGAATAACCATTTCTAAGGCCTGCGCAAACCAAGGCGTGTATATCTCCGGGTGCGCATTAAAATCTTGCAGAGCGTCTTCAAGCGATAGCCATCGGTAAGACATTATTTCATCCGGATCAGGATTAATGGTAATCGCATCATCAAAATGCCCAACGAAAACATGATCAACCTCATGCTCGATCAACCCATTAGCAAATTCTGCACGGTAAGTGAATACACCAATTTCTGTCAAAGGTACGGTAAAACCAAACTCTTCTTGTAGACGTTTACTTGCTGCGGTAAGAGTATCTTCATTGGGTCGTGGATGACTGCAACAACTATTGGTCCATAAACCACCCGAATGGTATTTAGCTTTTTGACGTTGTTGTAGTAACATTTCAATCCGATTATTCTGCTTACGCAAGACAAAGATAGAAAAAGCACGATGCAATAGCCCTTGTTGATGCGCAAATAATTTTTCCGCATGACCTATCGGTTGATCGAACTCATCAACTAGAA
>JBIOEC010000234.1:0-2469 GCA_044445645.1 Gammaproteobacteria bacterium
GGAGTAAGCAACATGCACCACGCTTGGAACCAGCGAGTGGTAAATAATTTTTTGCGCCAATAGAGTACCGCTGCAAAAACACCGGTAAATAGCATGAGTACCCCTACCAATAACATGATACGGAAACTCCAAAATACGATGGGAACGGGTGGCCATTCATCTCGAGACCAATTATTTAAACCTTGAATTTCCCCATCTAGGGTATGAGTTAGGATCAGACTACCCATATATGGAATGTCTAGCGCATATTTTGTCTGCTGAGTTTCCTCGTCAGGCCAGCCAAATACAGTCCAGGGAACAGAGGTTTGTGTATCCCAAATACCTTCCATAGCGGCTACTTTTACAGGTTGATGCTCGAGCGTATTTAAACCATGTAAATCACCGATAAAGATTTGCACCGGCGTTACAAAAACTGCCATTAGCATCGCCATTGCCAACATAATGCGCGCATGTTCCACATATTTATGGCGCCATAGATACCAAGCGGCAATGCCACCTACGGTAAAGGCAGTGGTTAAGAATGCTGCTAATAGCATATGGATAAAACGATAAGGGAATGAAGGATTGAAAATAATTTCTAGCCAATTGGTGGGATATAAAATGTTGCCTTCTTCTACTCTAAAGCCCACGGGTGTTTGCATCCAGCTATTGGCCGATAAAATCCAAAATGCTGAGATGATCGTGCCTATGGCTACGATGACTGTGGAAGTAAAATGCATACGCGGACTGACGCGGTTCCAACCAAATAGCATGATGCCTAAGAAAGAGGCTTCTAAAAAGAAAGCCGTCATGACCTCAAAGCCCAAAAGCGGACCAAGGACATTACCTATATTTTCAGAAAAAACTGACCAGTTAGTACCTAATTGATAAGATAGCACCACACCTGAAACGACGCCCATTCCAAATGCTACAGCAAAGATTTTAACCCAAAATTTGTAAATTTCTTTATAGATAGGATGTTTGGTTTTTAGCCATAGGCCTTCGACTACCGCTAACCACGCGGCTATACCAATAGTAAATGCGGGGAAAATAATATGAAACGAAACAGTAAAGGCAAATTGAATACGTGATAACATTAATGGATCTAACATATCTAACATATCAAAATTTGCCTCCCTGCATTTTCATCTAGAATCTATGCTTGCCCAACTCTACGCCAGGCAAGCATAAAAAAGGGGGGAAGACTCCCCCCATCAGAAAATTCTACCAACGACTGCCGCCATTGCCGCCGCCGCTTCTGCCGCCGCCACCGCCGCTTCTGCCACCGCCGCCGCCACTTCTGCTGCCGCCAGCAGGTTTGTCTTTAGCCATATTCACGGTAATTTTACGGCCTAGCCATTCTTTACCATCATACGCTAAAGCTGATTGCGCGCTTGCTTGATCAGCGAAGGTTACGAATCCGAAACCGCGTGAACGACCTGTTTCTTGGTCGCTAATAACAACTGCGTCTTCAACATTACCGAATTGACGAAATTCATCCGCCAACGCTTCTTTGGTTACGCTATACGATAACCCACCAACATATACTTTTTTCATTGATGTCTCCTTAAGACAAGATTAAATAACCGCTCGCGTGTCCGACCGTTTATTCACATCAAGTAACAGGATGCAGCAATTCAAGGTACGCACAGAGAACGAATACAATAGATATTCTAACACAAAGTTTAGGATTTGTATAACAAAATAACTTCTAATTAATTATTGTGCAATTCGTCAAAAATTAATGCCAAACTGACGTGGCCCCTGTAATTAAAATAGTTTTTTTGCTAGATCGCGTAAGATATTACCTTTTAGGTTTCTTTCCATTTGACTATTCGAGCATCCATTCCGGAAAAGTCATGACTATTCTGACTTTGATGTCGGAATAGTCGTACCTCAGATTTGCACCCTTTACTTTCAGTGTCGAGCGTCAAGGTCGGTTCATTTTCCGCTAAATTTTGAACCGATTAGGCGTTATAATCGGCTCAGCTGCCAATTATTAAATCGCACCTTTTTCATATAACTCCTGTAGCTCACAAGTTGCTGTGGCTTTTGGACCCCCAGTAATTGCACCATATTTTTTGGCACTTATCCCCCGCCAACAAAACCTTCCGGCCCTTCTTGTAACATCCTCTTTAGTGTTTTTAATTGTCTTGGATAGGTAGTTACAAAATAATTTATCCATGGAGTAATTTCATTGGAACATTGTGCGCTTTTAAGTGCATCATAATAAGCTTTTTTATTTGCCTCTATCGTCTTAGAAAGACTTAAGAGTAGTGGGTAAGGAAGTCCTTGAGCTAAAGCTTTTTCAGCAAGTGCGCGCCCAATGCGCCCATTACCATCTTCAAAAGGATTAATACTTTCAAAATACAAATGAGTAAAGGAATCAGTTGTGACAACATGACAATAATTGCCATGCTGTCACAGTACTTATGATGATGCAAGAGTATGTGCTTTTGCAGCGGGGGCTGGTGGCGCTACTGATAGAAC
>JBIOEC010000235.1:0-2458 GCA_044445645.1 Gammaproteobacteria bacterium
ACCAGGAGCAGGGTGCTGCAAAATTATTAGTTACCTTTGTTGTGCTTAGAATTAATTTACTCGGGTATTTTTAACCCTAATCTTTTCGCTACTTGTTCGTAGTGGCTGATCACATCACCTAGGTCTTGGCGGAAGCTGTCTTTGTCGAAAATTTTGCCGGTTTCTTTGTCCCTGATCGCTATTGATGATTTCTGGTATTGCTCCTGCAAGTCCTGATTTTAGCGCATCAATGCAAAATCCTGTTTCCGATGTATTCGACAATGACCAACCCACAACATAGCGACTATAAACATCAATCAATGCCACCAGATGCATAAATCCATTCGGCATACGCAAGTACGTGATATCCACCATCCAGACCTGATTAACAGTCGTGATACTCAAATCACACAGCAAATAAGGATAAACAGCATGTCGCTTATTACGTTTGCTCGTATTAGGACCGGGGTATATCGCTTGTATTCCACCCCATACCATTAACCGCTGCACACGTTTACGATTAACTTTATTTGCATTCGCTCTTAATTCCTGCGTGATCCGACGATACCCATAAAATGGGTATCGTTCCCAAATGTCACGAATCAAATTAAGACAACCAATATCATTAATATCGGCTGCTTTTTCCCGGTAATACAGCGTACTCCGATTCAATTCTAGCAATTCGCAACACCGTCGCAAACTGAGCGCTTTAAGCGCTTCTTCAATCAATTGACGTCGCCATTCCCCGGGAGTTTGCCCCAGCTTTTTTTAGGAAATCACGTTCTACTGTAAGTTGCCCAATCTTCTCATAGAGCTGTCTTTGTTTACCCTCAAGCTCAGCCGCCTCGGTTGCACGCGCTTTATCGCCCTTGGCAAACAACTGTGAGCCTTCTTCAAGCACTTGTTTTTTCCAGGCATGTACTTGGCATGGTGCTACCTGATAGCGAGTGCAAATTTCATTGATGGTTGTGTCACCTTTGATGGCTAACAGGGCAATCTCAAATTTCGCTGCTGCTGACCACTTCTTTTTTTGAGCCATTTCTTCCTCCAACGGGAGGTCTATTATCTCTAAAAATTTTTAATTTGTGTGGTCTAAAAAGTGGGGGTCATTATAGATTTGCAAGCGCAAATAAGAGAACTGCAACAACAAATCCAGCAACTAAGAGAACAACAGCATACACCTCAATCCTTTGCTGCCAGACCCAGCATGGGAAATGTTATTGATAATCCAGATGGAACTGTATCCCTATTACTCAGCGAAACCGATTTGAGTTCTCCTCAAAGGGGTTTAACTGCTGTTAGTAGAGATGAGCTATTGGTAATGCTAACGACTATGGTGGCACAATTAGCTGAGCAACAGGGAGTAAAAGCTCCGCAGTTTGCTCCAGCTAATGCTGCTGACAGAAGCGCATTATTAACGTACAGATAACTAAAGCCCTCTTTCATAATATGATTTTTGCTCTTAATATTCGCCTCTCCTTCTGGAAGAGGCTGACGTCGTTTTTTAGGCGGGGGTGAGTGGAAGTTTTGTCAAGTATACTTGACAATAATGAAAAAAATAGCTATCTTCTAACTATAATTGAGGTGGGGTCGAAATGTTAGATATCATTAGTCAATATAATTTTTGGGATGGGCAAATTACTCCTACAGGATTCTTACGTCCCATTTATATCGATACGATACAAAAATATTATGGTAGTGATCTAGTGAAAGTATTGTTGGGCCAGCGCCGGGTGGGAAAAAGTTATATCATGCGTATGCTTATCTCACGGTTACTCAAAGAACATCATGTTGCAGCTAAAAATATTCTCTATCTGAATATGGATTTACAGCCAATGTCTTTTATTCAAGATAGTGTGGATTTAATGCATGCGATTACAGCTTATCAAGAAGCGTTAAAACCAGAAGGGCGTATTTATATCTTCATTGATGAAGTTCAGGAAATTAAGGATTGGGAAAAAGTTGTTAATTCACTGAGCCAAGATTATGCGCAACAATATGAAGTGTTTATTACTGGATCCAATGCCAATTTGCTTTCACAGGAGCTGGGTACTTATTTAAGCGGTCGTTTTGTCAGTTTTGAAATATTTCCTTTTAGCTATGGGGAATATCTAGATTTTCATCAGTTAACGCGCAATAAACAAACTTTGCTGGATTATTTGTATCTAGGAGGGTTACCTGAAAATTATCGTTTAAACGATGATGAAATGCGCGAAAATTATACTCGATCATTAAGAGATTCGATTTTATTACGAGATATTGTTAAGCGGTATCAAGTGCGTGATGCAAATTTATTAGGAAATCTAGCCAATTTTACAGAGGATAGTATCGGTAGCCTATTTTCTATTCATTCGATTGTGAAATATTTAAATAGTCATCGGCATAAAACTAACGTAGAAACAATTGGTAATTACTTAAATTATCTTTGTGCCGCGTATTATATTCATAGTTGTGAACGTTATGATATAAAAGGTAGAGA
>JBIOEC010000236.1:0-2441 GCA_044445645.1 Gammaproteobacteria bacterium
GTTCTTTAGTATCAGCCGCTTTATCGCGAGCATCATCTACATATCCTTCGGCTTTGTTAATATATTCTTGTGCAGTTTCTTGTACATTCGCTTGAGTTTCTACTTCTTCATTAGCCAATGTAGCTACGCTGACTAAACTTAATGTGCTTACTAATACTGCACCAATAACTTGTTTCATAAAAATCTCCTTATTTGAATTAAAAAACGATCAACGCCTAGAATTTATCCTAACCGATAAAGAATTAATAAACAAGGCATAACCCACTTATCTTGTTGGTTGCCAGTTATACTTAAGCATCTTCAAATGGTGAGGGAGGACCTGCATATTCTGCGGAAACCAGCCATTGCCGGTCGGGGTAGAAAGCAAATACTACACTGCCATTTTCCAGCAACTCGATTACTTCTGCGTTAAGCTCGTCATCAATAGCCGGGCATCCCCAACTGCGGCCTAAGCGTCCAGTTTTTTGCAGATAATCTCTGCTGGCATAATCAGCTCCATGGATCACAATGCCGCGGCGCATAGCGTTATCATTAATACCAGGTTCCAAACCTTCTAAACGTAGTGAATAGCCTTGACGTCCGTCGTAAAGATTTTTAGTTACAAAAACCCCTAAACTGGACTGCAAACTGCCCACACGATTTGAGAACTGAAAGGCTTGCATATTATTTCCAGTATTTAAGCCATGGGTCACATGCAACTCATATAATTTCTGCTGTCGTTGCAGGTCAAAAATCCACATGCGCCTTTGATTAGAAGGCTTAGAGAAATCGATGATCGCTAGATAAGGTTTAGTGACATGCCCGTCTTTCAGAGCATCCCGATAAGCATCCAGGGCAATGGAAAGTACCACTGGATTTAGATTTTTGGCTTTTCTTTCCAATTTGTTTGGGTTCAGGTTTACCTGCAATCCTTCTGCAACTGCAGAAGTCGCAAATACTGCGCTGAGCAGGAAACCCGTAAGCCAAGATTTTGCAACACGTTGAATAAAGGCTTGCATAGAATCCTCCTTGTTCATAAAAACTCCTATTTTAACAAAATTAGCACGTCAGTCAAAAGAAGGCAAGTAAAGTTATTGACTGAACATTAAAATTGCCCAGGATCAGGATTAGGCTGTTTCTGGGGCATATGCTATCTTTTAAGTAACACCCTATGGAATTTCACTATGAATACTCAACCTGTGTATATTGTTGGCGGTGTGCGTACGCCATTTGTTAAATCCATGACTCACTATAGCAATATTACCACACAAGCTTTAATGACGGCGACTCTTAAAACTCTAGTCCGTCGGTATGATTTGGTTGGCAAGCAAGTAGGTGACGTAGGATTGGGTGCTGTCATGAAAAGTTCTTCCAACTGGAATTTATCACGCGAATGTGTGTTAGATAGTGGTTTAGATCCACATACGCCAGGTTATGATGTGCAGAGAGCTTGTGGTACTAGCTTAGAAACTACGTTACAGATTGCGCGTAAAATTGCTGAGGGGCAAATCAGCTGTGGTATAGCCGGGGGTGTGGACAGTAATAGCGATTTACCTCTGATGTTATCGCGCTCTTTAACGCAAAAGTTGTTAAAAATGCGCGCAGCAAAATCCACATCTGAGAGAATGCAGGTCATTTTTTCCTTACGTCCTCGCGATTTTAAGCCAGTTATGCCGGCCATTGTGGAACCACATACTGGGCTTTCTATGGGGCAGCATTGCGAAAAAATGGTTCAAGAGTGGCAGATTACTCGAGCCTCGCAAGATGCATTGGCCTTACAAAGCCATATGAACGCTATTGCTGCGTATGAGCAAGGTTTTTATGAGGATTTAGTTTTTGCTTATCAGAACTTAGATGCTGATACCATTCCCCGCAAAAATACTACACTAGATAAATTAGCTAAGCTTAAACCCGCCTTTGATTTCACCGACAAAGGCACTTTAACCGCCGGGAATAGCAGTCCACTTACGGATGGCTCCTCAGCGGTATTATTGGCGAATGAAGCTGAAATGCAACAACGTGGATGGGCACCCTTAGCGCGCTTTGTGGATGCTGAAGTGGCTGCGGTAGATTTTGTGCAAGGTGAAGGATTACTGATGGCACCGACCATTGCAGTTTCACGTTTGTTACAAAGAAATAATCTTACTCTACAAGATTTTGATTTTTATGAAATTCACGAAGCTTTTGCCGGACAAGTGCTTTGTTCTTTAAAGGCCTGGCAAACCCCCGAGTATTGTAAGAATGTGCTAAAACGCGATGAACCCTTGGGTAGTATCGATTTAGATAAACTTAATATCAAAGGGGGTAGTGTAGCCTTAGGCCATCCTTTTGCCGCCACTGGAACGCGAATTGTAGCCAGTTTAGCTAAAATGCTATTCCGCCGCGGTCAAGGACGTGGACTTATCTCTATTTGTACGGCGGGTGGCATGGGCGTAGTGGCTATTTTGGAAGCAATATAAGCA
>JBIOEC010000237.1:0-2439 GCA_044445645.1 Gammaproteobacteria bacterium
ATGACCATAGAAAGAATGTCAGTAGTATGGGAGGAGCATAATGGCTGGGAAGCATTGCGCCAAGGAATGGGAAGTTTATTTGCCGCATCATTGTCTTATTTAGCGATGATCAACGCACAGATTGAGCATTTGTTCTTTGTATTCCCAGAACTTATTTTATTCTTGATCGCAGCAATGTTATGGTTAGGTCGTTATCGTGGTTATCGCTTAACTGAACTCTTTCGCTTTAACACTTTATTTGAAAAGAAAAAATCTGCATGAGCCTTTGGAAAACATATAAACAATTAAAAAAAGCTGGGATTCTCGGTATGAATCGGCGTAATGCTGATTACATCATGCTATACAATCCCCGTCATAAATATCCTCTGGTAGATAATAAACTCAGCACTAAAAGTTTAGCCCAAACCGCTAACATTGCAGTGCCAACCTTATATCACGTGGTTGAAAGAGAGCACCAAATCGCTGAGCTCGAGCAGGTACTCAGTCAATACGCAGATTTTGTAGTCAAACCTGCGCACGGTAGCGGTGGTGAAGGCATTGTGGTGATTAGCGGACGCAGAGGCAATCGTTATCAAAAAGTGAATGGGCTTTTGATGTATCAAGATGAACTCAATCACCACATATCTAACATTTTAAGTGGCATGTACAGCTTAGGAGGCCAAGCCGATCACGCTATTATTGAATATCGAGTCGAATTTGATCCCCTATTTGAAGCAGTAAGTTATCAAGGCGTACCGGATATTCGAGTGATTGTTTTGGCAGGGTATCCCGTCATGGCTATGGTGCGATTACCTACCCGAGCGTCCCAAGGTAAAGCCAATTTACATCAAGGTGCAGTAGGTACAGGTATCGATTTAAAAACTGGCAAAACTTTGCATGGGGTATTGCATAATCAATTGATTGAGCAACACCCAGACACCGGCAACCCGATTGCAGGCTTACAAATTCCTGGCTGGCACAGTTTACTAGAAATCAGTGCAAGTTGCTTTGAACTAACTGGGCTGGGTTATTTGGGCGTAGATTTAGTACTTGATAAAAATAGAGGGCCCTTAATGTTAGAACTCAATGCCCGTCCTGGATTGAGCATTCAAATTGCTAACCGAGCGGGACTAGTCCCTCGTTTACAATTTGTAGAAAAAAACCGCGATCCATCACTGACACCTTCACAACGCGTAGATTTTATTATGGAAAATCTAAGCGGTTTTCCCAGTATTGATTAGTAAAATTCTAATAATTCGCTATAACCCCACGATTCGCTGCTGGATCACGACACAATCTAACAAGTTTTCCATGGGAAACTCTCCTGGATTATAAACAACCCTATTTGTATAAGCATCCCAATACTGCCAATGTTGGCATGATGGGCAGCATGCTTCTGTAATCATATTTCCAGCAAATACTGGCAAAGCTAAACCAGACATCAATAAAAAAGATAAAATACGCATAACACCCTCTTGAATTAATATAATATTAAATAAATATTAATTAATAATTAAATGCATGTCAAGTTTAACTTGTGGCTCTACCGCAAGCCACCTAAAAACAAGGAAGCCATTCTCGGCGAGCATTCGCCGGGAACGGCTGTAACTGTAATAAATCAGGTATAATAAACCTCATCTTCATGGCAACTGCCAGCACCCCTAGGTTAGTTAACAAGGATTGTAAATGAATGGCTTACTGCGAATAGCTCTCAAACTCCTCGCTAATGATCGTGCTAAATTTTTTACTCTCATTGTGGGTATTACTTTTGCAGTGGTACTGATGGTCTTGATGACTTCTCTATTTGCCGGAATCATGCAGCGCACTGCTGCAACTATTTATAATATTGGGGCCAAAATGTGGATCATGGATCCTTCTATTAACACCCAAACCGATAATATACCGATGCCAGACTATATTTTGGATGCTGCAAGGAGCATACCAGGTGTAAAGTATGCAGTGCCACTTTACTCTGGCAGCGGATTGCTGAAGTTATCCGATGGGCGTTATCAAGCAGCGAATATTATTGGCATAGATGATGCCACTCTATTTGGTAGACCGCGTATGCTTAGCGGCGATGTTATTAACATTTATAACGACGATGCTTATATTGCCATTAATGATGCAGAATTTTCTAAATTAAATAATCCTATAATTGGCGATACTTTCGAAGTAAATGATCATCGTGGTGTGGTGGTTGGCATCGGTGAAGCGCTGATGAATGGGTTATTTGGTACGCCTACACTCTATACGACTTATCTACGTGCTATTGCAGATTTGCCCACTACACGTTTTACTATTTCTTATATTTTGGTTGAACCTAAAACCACGCAAGATATTGCTTTCATCCAACAAAAGGTCAAAGAATTGGGCTACTTAGCCTTGACCGAGCCAGAATTTGTTAATAAAAATACCAATTATTATTTATATCAAACAGGGCTAGGCACCAATGTTCTGATC
>JBIOEC010000238.1:0-2415 GCA_044445645.1 Gammaproteobacteria bacterium
ACCTTATAGCCATTATAACTAGGTTTATAGATTATTTTAGAAGGATTATTATTTAAAGACTTACCTAATTCTTTAAATTGAATAGCAGCTTGCCGGCTATCTTGTAAAAAGTAATTTAATTCGGTAAAGCTTGCGGTACTCATGGTTTTGAGTTTTTCTAATACTTGCTTAGTATCATCGAAAATCTTATTAATTTCTTGTTGGTGCTGTACAATATTTTGGGTGAACATTTCAGCATTGTTTAAAGTCTTGGTCACTGCATCTAAGTTTTTATTGTTTAACAGTACCAATAAATGATCGGCCACTTCTGTGTAACGTTCAATTAACTGAGGAACCTCTTTCATCAATTTACTTATCACCGATTCTTTTGCATATAAAATTAAAACCGTCTTTCCAGGCGGTGGGATTAAAGGTGGTGAAGTAAAATCTTCTGTTTCTAATTCAATAAAATTTAATCCCGTAATTCCCTGAGCTTCCAATTTTGCTATTGTACTTTGGCGTAATGGCGTAGAAGGATCAATTTCTGTTACCACTTTTACGTATTGTGGCTTCATGGGGTCCAATTCTACTCTATCAACTTTACCAATTTGCAAACCGCGATATTTAACCGCACTGCCCACATCAACGCCGTTTACATCGCCAGGGAAATAAATAATTAATTTTTGTTGGTAATGTTGCACAGTTCCACCCATCACCCACGCGCCAAAATAAATCAAACCACAAGCCAACCCTAAGGTAAAGAGGCCAACCAAAAAATAGTTACCTTTAGTTTCCATGTTGTTCCTCACTAAAACGTTGTGCACGGGGACCATGAAAGTAAGCTTGGCACCACGGGTTTTTATTCTTTAATAAATTAGGCAAAGTATCCACAATGATGCCTTTATCTATTATCACGGCTACACGATCACAAACGGTAAATAATGTATCTAGATCATGAGTCACCAACACTACAGTTAACCGCAAACTCTTATGTAAATCTTGGATTAACGTATCAAATTCAGCTGCTGCAATAGGATCTAATCCTGATGTGGGCTCATCTAGGAATAAAATTTTTGGATCCAAAGCTAATGCTCTTGCTAGAGCAGCACGCTTAGTCATTCCTCCTGATAGCTCCGCAGGATATAAATGCGCACTAAAACCGGGTAACCCGGCAAAACTAATTTTTATTTTGACTATTTGGTCCTGCTGCGACTCAGTTAGTTTAGTATGCTCGCGCAAAGGTAGCTTGATATTTTCCGCAACCGTTAACCCGGAAAATAATGCTCCATTTTGAAACAAAACCCCAATATGTTGTTGCAAAGCAAGTAGCTCGGTACTATTAAGCGTTAATACATCTTTGCCCATCACTTCAATTTTACCCGATGTGGGCCTTTGCAAACCTAACATCGTGCGCAATAACACCGACTTTCCTGAACCAGAGCCGCCTACCAAACCTAAAATTTCACCCGGATTAACTTCCAAGTTCAAATTTTCATGAACGGTATTATCACCAAATCGGTTACATATATTATAAAGTGCAATTATCGGTTGTACAGTTGGCATATATTAAATATTCAAATCCGTAAATACTATGGACAGCAAAGCATCAGCTACCATAACTAATAAAATAGATTCTACCACCGCTTTGGTCGTCATTTGCCCGACACTTTCCGCTGAGTTGGTGACTTGCATACCGCGTAGACACCCCACTGTCGCAATGATTAAAGCAAATAAAGGAGCTTTTAATAGCCCTACTCCATAAGTCGAAAAAACAATGGCACCGGCTAAATGGTTAACAAATTGCGACCAAGAAATATCTATGAGCGGAATCAGCAAAAAGGCCGCACCTAACAAACCCATCATATCTGCCCAAAAAGTTAACAAAGGTAAAGCAATCATCAATGCCAGTACCCGTGGCAATACTAATACGGAAAAAGGCGATATGCCTAAAGTTCGTAACGCATCAATTTCTTCATTGACCTTCATTACGCCAATTTCTGCAGCAAATGCTGACCCTGAGCGTCCGGCTACCATGATTGAAGTGAGCAATACGCCCATTTCACGTAAAACGGCAATAGCGGTTAAATCTATAGTGTAAATTTCCCCCCCATATTGGCGTAGCTGATATGCGCCTTGATACGCAAGAACGATAGCGATTAAAAAGGCCATCAAAGATACAATAGGGATAGCATTAATACCTGCTTCTTCAATATGACGAGCTAAATCGGGAAAGCGCCATTTTTTAGGCCGAAAACAGGTGGTTAGAAAAATCAGTGTAGTAATTCCTAAGAAACCAATGAGTTGAAAAATCTGGCGTACCGTTTCCACACTGGCCATACCACAACGGTTTACCAGTGCAATCAGAGGTCCAGGTTGCGCAGCTGGGGCTGGAATTTCCAGTTTAGAAGCTTCTTTTACACGATTAAATAAAATTTG
>JBIOEC010000239.1:0-2411 GCA_044445645.1 Gammaproteobacteria bacterium
AGTGAAAGCATCTTGCGGTACACCTTCATTTACAGATACCGTGGAACTAGGTGGCCCCCCCCCTCCGCCAGAAAAAATAATGGAATATGATTACCAATTTGACCCTACTGTGCCTTCTACCGTGATTACAGTAAAAGATGATGTGGTAACTAGTGTTCAATAGGGGTTATGCAAGAAGTCTAATAAAAAACGCTGGAAACTTGATAAAATGAGGAACTCAACTAAACTTAAATTAAGAACAAAAACAACATAAATAAAAATAATAGCTAGTGGTTTAAGGGGTGCATTATGAAGACCAATAGCAGGTTTAATATAGGGCATTTCGTTCATGCACATATAGGTAGAAATTATATATATTTGCATGAAGGAAGAAAGTTTGCCCTAGTGACAGCATCAATCTTTATAGTAGGTATTAGTGTACTATTTGTGATTGCAATGCTAGCCAGTTGAACTCAGGATTTTATTAGAGATCCGCCAAAAAATAAAATATCAACGGATCATTCTATTAAAATCCTGATATTGAACATGAGATGGGGGAATCCCATCGTCATTTAACCTGTAATGTTAAAAACAGGCGCGGCAAATAACGTGGTTTAAATTGTTGTCAAAAGAAAGTTAAAAAGACAACAACCACGTTTGCCGCATTTTTTTTATGGCTACTTACCTTGTAGTGAGGAACCTTGCTATTGGGTCGATCTTGCACGCAAATGCGGCTAAAAAATGCTCACATACTTCGTGTATGCTCCGCTTTTCTAGCCGCATTTGCGTGCAACCTCAACCCAATATCAACGTTCTCCAAGTATTAGGTGTTGTTATTATTTATTTCTCTAGGGTCGCTCAAATGATTAATTCACATGAATGTATTGTTCATAATCCTGCCACTGAAGAAGTAATCGCACGTTATCCCTATAACTCGCAAGCGGATATTGATACTAAAATTTCACAAACCCATCAAGCCTGGTTAAAATGGCGACTGACTGCTGTTGAAGAGCGGATGGAATGTGCCAAACGTTTAGCTGAATTGCTGCGTAACAACATTAATCAATATGCTGGATTAATCACATTAGAGATGGGCAAACCCATTCTACAAGCAGAACAAGAAATAAAAAAATGCGTTTGGACCTGTGAACATTATGCCGAGCATTCTGCAAGCTATTTGTCTCCAGAAGTTTTCACTACAGAAATGCATAAAAGCTATGTTATCTATCAGCCGTTGGGTATTATATTAGGCGTTATGCCTTGGAACTTTCCTTTTTGGCAGGTTATTCGTTTTGCTATTCCTAGTTTAATGGCGGGTAATGCTTGCTTACTTAAACATTCACCTAATGTGAGTGGTTGTAGTTTGGAACTGGAAAAAATCTTTAAAGCGGCAGGGTTTCCCGAGCATTTATTTACCAGTTTAATTATTGATGTTGCAGATGTAGAAAGAATTATAGAGCATCCCGCGATTGCGGGTGTTTCAGTAACAGGTAGTGAGCGTACGGGTAGACTCGTAGCCGCACAAGCTGGCAAGGCACTGAAAAAAGTCGTATTAGAGTTGGGTGGCAGTGATCCCTATATTGTTTTAGAGGATGCTGATATTGCCTTAGCGGCCAATGTGCTGGCCAATGCTCGATTTAATAATGCGGGCCAATCTTGTATTGCTCCCAAGCGTATATTAGCTGTGGATGCAGTTCGCGAAGAATTACAAGCATATATTCTTGATCTGGCTAAAAATATTTCTTACGGCGATCCCTTGAAACGCGAAATACGTTTAGGGCCCATGGCACGCGCTGATTTACGAGAAAATCTACACAAGCAAGTAGTAGAAACGGTCGTGCAGGGCGCACAATTAGAATGTGGTGGATTTATCCCTAAAGGCATGGGATATTTTTATCCGGCTACAGTATTGACGGAAGTTCCACAGGATACTCCTGCATATACGCAAGAATTATTTGGGCCAGTGATTAGCTTTATTCCGGTTAGAGATGAGTTTCACGCCATCCAAATTGCGAACGATACCCATTTTGGCTTGGGCTCAGGTATTTTTACTCGCGATCTAGAACGGGCTGCCGAATTGGCCAAGTATATAGCGGCCGGAACTGTTGCTATTAATACCACTGCAGCTTCTGATGCCCGTTTGCCATTTGGGGGCATCAAAAACTCTGGCATTGGCCGTGAGCTAGGGGGTATTGGTATTCGCGAGTTTACTAATATTAAAACGATTAATATCGCCTAATCCATTGCAAAGGGGTCAAGTCTTGATGCTTGACACTAGCAGGCTAGTGTCAAGCATCAAGTTGCTATGATAAGTTAAAAAAGCTGAAGAGGTACAAGAACTCCTGATAAAATAGATTAAGCAATTTAATTCTTTATTAAAAGGAGACTTGTACCATGAAAGATTATACTGGAAAAACGGTGTGTGTAGGAAT
>JBIOEC010000240.1:0-2407 GCA_044445645.1 Gammaproteobacteria bacterium
AGTATATGGAAACTGGAATCAGGACAAACTAACTTAAAAAAGATTAATGAAGGCCTGCCATTTGCAGGTAATGTTTTGGGTGTTTTACGTGTCGGCCCAGATGACACGCTTTATATTGCTTACAATGACTTTAATCCTGGTAGTTCTACCTATAATTACGGTGTATATTCATCTAATAATGCGGGTGAAACATGGACGCCTATTTTGAAAGGCTTACCGCAACATGATGCAGGAATGATTAGTTATACTGATTTAAAGATTAGTGAAAGGGATAATTCATTGTATTTATCTGTAGCAGGCGTTCGAGATACGGGTCAAGAAGGAGTGTACAAATTTGCCAGTGGGAATACCTCATGGAAAAAAATAACGATGGAAGGTTTACCCGCGAATAATGATGTATTTGTGGGTTTAGCCGTCGATCCTCTATTAGGTTTGCATGTTAGTGTTGGACTGGACGGGGTATATGCTCAGGTTCCTACAGAAAATTAATTGTAGAGCTACTCACCCTGTAGCAAGGTTCTCCAAGTTTTAAGGTTAAGGGCTTATTTAGGCAGTTGTAGAAAGTTCTTTATAACGAAAACAATCCGTACTATGATCATTTACCATGCCAACTGCTTGCATATAAGCATAACAAATTGTGCTACCCACAAATTTAAATCCGCGTTTTTTTAACTCCTTGGACATCTGATCTGAAATTTCTGTAGTAGCAGGTAATTTTTGAGTGTAGCTCCAATGGTTTTGGATAGGTTTTCCGTCAACAAAATCCCAAATATAGTTAGAAAAAGTTTTATATTGCTCTATTATGGCTAGATAGGCTTTAGCATTGGTAACCGTCGATTCGATCTTCAAACGATTGCGAATAATTCCGGGATTATCTAATAATTTATTTATACGTGAGGCTGGGTAGCGAGCAATTTTTTCAGCATTAAAATTATCCAATGCAGCTCGAAAATTCTCGCGTTTTTTTAGAATGGTGATCCAGCTCAACCCGGCTTGCATGCCTTCTAAAATCAAAAACTCAAATAATTTTTGATCATCAAATATGGGCGTTCCCCATTCTTGATCATGATAGGAGATATAAAGTGGATCGGTATTTACCCAGGCACAACGTTTTTTTTGCATAAGGTTCTCCAAGTTTATTGATGGGAGCCGCGAGTAGTTACGATGTCTCATCATAAATAAGGATAAAAAAGCCAAAATATGGCATTTCTGATCTTTTTAACCAAGGGTTGCTGCTCTAATTCTGCCAATGTTACTGGTTTAGAATTCAACTGACAAGCTGCACAATGTGCAATGAGTTTTTCAGCCACATCCACATCATATACTTCAATCCCTAATTCAAAATTTAAGCGCAAACTACGTGGATCTATATTGGCTGAACCCAGCAAAGAATAATATTGGTCTACTACAAACAATTTGGTATGCACAAAAGGCGCAGGCTGCATATAGATTCGTACTCCATAACTTAACAACCGTGGCAGCATATGAGTACTTGCCCACTTTACATATGGGAGATTGTTTTTTTTGGGCAGTAAAATATTCACTTTTACGCCACGTAAAGCCGCAGCTTGTAGAGCATTGGTTAATTCCAATGAAGGTAAAAAATAGGGAGTCATGATCCATACACTTTTCTGCGCAATCGCCACGGCATTGACAATCAAGGTGCTCAGATGACCTAAATATTCATCGGGTCCATCTTCTATCGCGCGACATAAAGCATAACCTTTATTGGTAGTACTGAGAGTAGCAGGGAATTCCAAGTTTTTTTGGGTGATGTAACGCCAGTCCTCACAGAAAATAGCTTCACATTGTTTTACTATGGGGCCTTCGACTTGAAATTGCATATCAATCACCGGGGAATGATTTTTCGGATTATATGCCATGTGCCGTCCACCAATGTTCATGCTGCCCACAAAAGCAATAGCACCATCTACAATTAATGATTTACGGTGACTGCGTAAATTAAGCGAAATATTTAGCGGCCATAACTTAGGTTCATCGAAACGTTCAACCTGAATGCCTTGTTTTTGTAACAACTTACCCGCATGCGGCCATGAATAAAATTCACCTAAACCATCAATAATAATTTTCACTTGTACTTGACGATTATGGGCCTCGACCAATGCGTTAATAAACTCTAGCCCAGTACCATTACTCTCAAATATGTAGGTGGTAAGAAGGATATAGTGCTTAGCATTGCGAATAGCTTCGAGCATTGGAGGATAAGCTTCTTCCCCATTATGTAAACCTAGCACTTGATTGTAGTTAACCACTGGGCGGTCACTTAGCTTCTGCACCAGATGTGCAAGCCCTTGAAACTGGTTATTAATAAGTTTTACTGGCTCTAATTCATGGCTTTTTGCATTATGGAGCGCGTCTATTTCTGCCGGATCATGTACAGCTAACC
>JBIOEC010000241.1:0-2405 GCA_044445645.1 Gammaproteobacteria bacterium
GCTGCCATCACAGCTTGAGCGCCACCGGCTGCATTAACGAGTCCACCCATCATGGCTGCTCCACCGGTGGCTGCTGCTGCCATGGCCATACCTGCAGCCCCAACCATGGCACCTGCACCAAATCCTCCAATTCCACCACCACTAACGCTTGCACCTGTAATAATGCCAGAAATAAGTGGTGGAATTTTATTCACTAAAACCAATAAAACAATGGCTACGATGAGCAACACAGTCATATCTTTAAGACTGATTCCTGCACTCATCGCCGCATAAAAATCATTAAGAAAACTGGTTCCTATTCCAATAAGAAGAATCATGGCAAATAATTGTGTGCCAATACCCAATACTGTTTTGTAATAATTGATGGCCATATCAGATGTCCACTGTGAACCTCCAAACCCCAGGAAAAATACACCACCATAAGCCAGTATCCAGGCAGAAACAATTAACAAAAGCATGTTGACTGCAATGAGTGCGAGTATGATTAAAATACTGAGTGCCATTAAAACGCTCACTAAATTATCAAGAGGACTCCAAAAATCTGCATTATCTAGAACCTTCCAAAACACTTCAAAACCAATGTCGACGATAAGTGAAGGGGATAAAGGCGTATCTAGCCCGACGGCTTCGCTGGCAATTTGTTGCATAGACTGAATAATTGAATTAGCAAAGAAAGGACCATTGATAAGTAACCACCAGAAAAATCCAGTGAACATAATGAAACGCACTAGTTCGGCAATAATCTCTCCAATTTCCGCTTTTTTTAAAATCATCATCGAAAAGGTCCATACCAAACTGATAGTGGCGAGCAACCAGAACAGCCAGGATGCACGTTCTGTAATGGTGGTTCCCCATTTTTCTGCGGCCGTTAAATACCGTTCCAGAACACTATCTAAAATATCCGCATTATTAGCTTCCGCATGGGCATCTGCAGCAAAAAATATGAGATACAGGAATACTGGACTTAGTGTTTTTAATAGAGAAATAATTCGCATAATAGCCTCATAATCATATACATAGCCTGTTGGATATATATTTTAAGGAGTAACTCCTAACCAGTTACGCCCGGAGCTGGGTTGAAATTGGATATCCCCTACTTTCTTAGCCGCATTACAGGTTTGTGTTAATGCGGCTTTATGTTCACTCTCCGGCATCTTATAAAACTCCGCATCAGAACAGGCTTTACGACACTGCATATACTGCGCATTGCGCTCTGCTTTATCGGTCATTGTTTCAAGACCGATACAGAATTGGTCAATCATTTTTTTATTGGGATCACTACATCCAGTTAGTATTAAGACGATTCCTGTAAGAGTTATTATTGTTAAGCGATTTAAATGGGTTATATATGTTTTCATATTTGTATTCCTATAGATGATTTACGGTGCAAATAAAAATCTTTTAAGGTGTTACCCCTAACCAATTTCGACCAGAACTATCTTGATAAGTACCTGCTCGTAATTGTTTTGCAGCGGCCGCTTGCTGCGCTTCTCTGTCTGCAATGACTTGAGCACGGGACGCTGACGCCATTTGCTCTGCAATTAATAAGCCACGTATTTGCATTAATTGATGTGTCTGGCTGCTAGCCAACTGATTGGCGTACTGAATAGCGGCCATTTGTCCTTCTGCTGATGTCGCATTCGCCTGTAAACTTTGCAGTTTTTTTGCTTCGTCCTCTATATGTGTTTGTTGTAAAGCGAGTCCGTTTATCATGGCGTCGTTAGCTTCTTTTTGTGCTGAAGAACCTGCAACTTTATTCTCTTGTAATGCCGCTCTTTCGGAATCAGTACATCCGGAAGTAGAAAAACAAGGGGAAGATTGATAATGCTCTATATCTTGAAATTGATTGAGGTGTTGATCTAATCCTCCTGGAATTTCACTGATAGTATCAATGGTATTCAGTAAATCATTGATAGTTTTTTCGGCATCGCTCCAAATGTACTGACCTTCTAATAGTGATTTTGCATTTTTTATCTGAAGTGCGTATTCTTCAAGCTGGGTGGAATACTGGAGACCTTGTTCAGCGCCTTGTAGAAGGAGCTCCGAATATGTCAGGTAATCGTGAACAGGTTGACCGCTAGCATATAAAATATTAACGAAACTATGATTTATAAATAATAAAATCGTAAATATAATATGGATATGCAACTTTTTAAAATTTTTATTTTTCATGGCTATTCCTCATGTTAAATTAATAATCAAATGATTGATAGGGTTGTAAGAATGTTAGGTCTTTTGTCAGCATTACATTGAAACGATAACCTGGGCGTATTTCAAGTGTGGGTGCTATATTTAAATTTTTCGCAATCATCTGCGAAGTAACATCTCCTAACTGCTGCCCTAGTGCCGCACTTAATTCACTGGATGCGGTTGGAGCAGAAAACCAATCATCTTCTTCATTAACA
>JBIOEC010000242.1:0-2363 GCA_044445645.1 Gammaproteobacteria bacterium
GCACAGTGGATAGCGCGTCCCCCTCCTAAGGGGAAGGTCGCAGGTTCGATTCCTGCCCGGGGCATTTATAAATCAATAACTTATAACTGATGATTGATGGTGGATTCTAGTCCCAAGTGCCTATTCTTGTTGTTTCAGATGTGAAAAATTCAACAGAAACCCAATTTTCGCAGTGGGAGCAAGCATTAATAAGCTACACAGATAGCGCTTCTGTCATAAATAAACTAGATACTGCAATCAAAGGCCACCATTCTTATCAAATACTCGTTGTAGACGACCAAATAAAAGAAGATCCTTTAGCATTAATTCATACACTTGATCTGGATGCACGGTTTTCAACGCTGATGAAAGTGCTTTCTCTTCATCCAAAAGATGATAGAAACAAACAATGGTTCGATCATGCGCGTGAAATTGGGTGTTTTGACTTTATTCAAAAACCTCTCTTACCCAGCGAACTGGATAAGAAAATGATGAGGTCTTGGCAGCGATGGCAAGCCTTATCAATATAACGGCTTTTATGGTTTGGGTAATACCGATGCTAATGTTTTAATATCTACGGGCTTTTCCAGAAAACCATTCATTCCAGCAGCTATCGTTTGCTGCTTGGCATTTTCTGAACTATCTCCCGTTATCGCAATAATGGGCAAATCTTTTGCTTTAAAATGGCTTTGACGAATTCTTTTAGCAAGCTCAAGACCACCCATATTTGGCATCCCGAGATCGGTTAAAATAACACTGAACTCTGCATCGGGTTTTTCCAAAATAGCGAGTGCTTCTTCCCCAGAACTGGCTACTTCCACCTCATATCCCAGCGATTTTAGCATAAGCTTGACTGTCATCTGACTTAATTCATCGTCTTCCACATTGTGCACTTTGCTCATGATTTTCTCCTTCCAAGTAGTGACTACAAAAGCACAACCACTCGGAGTATAGCACTGAATAAGTCATGTGCATGACCGTTGACAAAAAAATTAAAACTATGATTGTGGGTATAGGGTTAGTATACAAAACATTTAATCCATGAGGAGAAAAAGCGCGCGGTTCCCATTGGAGCACCTCAATAAAGAGTGATGCTGAATATATGACTGCAACTGACTTCTATTAGCCGAATAAATTTCTGTTTAGCTCTTGCAAAAAGGCTGGCTCCATATATGACACCTTTCCCTTTCCCTTTTTCTGCTCTTCCCTGTCTAGCATTTGATCCATGCCCAATATTTCTCCATCTTAATTTGAAATTTTATATCTGGAAACTAGCAACAATTTGAATTTCACTCTTTATAATGGAAATGCTGAAATTTTGCATAATGCCCTGGCTCAAGAAACCAAGTATCAGTAAAATTCCAATTGTATGCCTCAAGAAAATCCTGTAGCTGCAATAAATCGGTTATCACTCCAAATCCACCTGCTGAATAATGTTGTCCCGTTGTTATAACATCCCAAAAACTATCTTTAATTTTTAAATCATCAGAAAACCCAATCAAGCCTCCTATATTACTTTTCTCTCCATCCACTTGGCCACTTGCATAAACATACTCGATTTTTCCAGAAGAAACATTTCCAATTAAGCCCCCAACATAATCTGAACCCTTCACATCACCTTGAGCATAAGCATTTATAATCTCGCCAGCGGAAACGTGACCAACTAAACCACCAACATTCTCTAGGCCATTAACATCACCATGCGCATAAGAATTAATAATATTGGCATGTGACCCCGCTATCAAGCCACCACTAGCCTTTTGCCCACTCACATTTCCTGTGGCAAAGCAATTCTCAATCACTCCTCCTGAGCCGATATGAGCTACCAAACCACCAGCCGTACTAGTATCTGAGTGTGCATTTCCAGTAGCAAAACTATTTGTCACAGTAAATTCATGATAAATGTGTGCTATTAAGCCTGCCACGGATCCCCCGGCATTAATATCTCCAACCGCAGAGCTATTATTGACCCAACCAGAGGGTTCCGTAGTTACATAGCTATGAGAAGCTACATGTCCAATTAAACCACCAACATCCGTAAAGTCTCTAGATGACCCATTGATGCTCACATTTGTGGAAGAATTATTGATAAAACTACCATCAGCTATTAAACGACCTATTAAGCCTCCCACATACCATGCAGAATGTTCATCACTTAAAGGCTGGATGCTTCCTTCCACATGGTTATTCTCTATCTCTATTTGGCCTGCACCACCTGCTAATCCACCAATACTATTCGCACCTGATCCTTGTTTTGCCGTAATAAAAATAGCAACATCCACGTTGTTGTTCGTCAATATTGTTTGATATTTAGATTCCTCCCACGAACCAAGATTATGACGAATATTACCAGCAAGCCCACCTACAAAGGATTCACCGTATAC
>JBIOEC010000243.1:0-2350 GCA_044445645.1 Gammaproteobacteria bacterium
ACTAAGTCAGATCTCGCAGCGGTAATCTAGTTCGGATATGTAATAGTGGTCTCAGAACTAGATTCCCGCTGCGAGATCTGACTTCGTAGAAGTCTTGGCTCAGCGAGAATGACGCTGTCGATAATTTAGATGCGTTTGCCTTGCAAGGAACCGAAGCTGTTTACTAAGTTACATTATAATTTGCTATAATATTAAACCACGGATTAACTACTGAAGCAAAGCGAAAATGACACTTACTGAACTACGTTATATCATCGCAGTCGCTCGCGAAAAACATTTTGGTAAAGCAGCCCAGCTCTGCTTCGTTAGCCAGCCCACGCTAAGTGTCGCTGTGCGTAAACTAGAAGAAACTTTAGGGATAGATATTTTTGAACGCGCTAAAAATGAAATCCGCTTAACACCAATAGGTGAAAAAATTGTAGCACAAGCTCAACGTGTGCTCGATGAAGTTACCATCATTAAAAGTCTCGCCAAGCAAGGGCAAGATGAACTCACTGGACCGCTACGCATCGGTGCGATTTATACGATCGGCCCTTATTTATTTCCATACATTATCCCGCGTTTGCATGAATTGGCGCCACAAATGCCGCTTATTATTGAAGAAAATTTTACTGCAGTGCTGCGTGAACGTTTAAGTAATGGGCAGCTAGATGTGATTATTATTTCCTTACCCTTTACTGGTGGAGGTTTGCAAACGATTTCACTATATACAGAAGAATTTTTAATTTTGTTGCCTAGTGAGCATCGTTTAGCAAAATATAAAGCGATTTCTGCGGAGAAGCTAAATGATGAAAATATGATGCTATTGGGAGAGGGTCATTGTTTTCGCGAACAAGTGCTATCTGCTTGCCCTGGTTGTGTGCAACCACCTAGCGATGCTATAGCGGATATTGTAGAAGGGAGTTCATTAGAAACCATTCGCCACATGGTAGCAACCGGCATGGGTATTACCGTAGTGCCTCAATTGGCGAGTACCCAGCCTTACTATCATCCCAACGTATTACTTACCCGTCCATTTACTAACCCTGTGCCAGTGCGTCAAGTTGCGCTAGCCTGGCGCAAGAGCTTTCCACGTCCCAAAGTGCTGAGTATTATTCAACAAGCTATTCAGAGTTGTGGATTACAAGGGGTGAAGTTTGAACCTATGTAGAGTCGACGAAACCACTACTCACATCACCCCTGCAGCAATAATTCTTTTATTCTTAATCCAATATCAATAATCTTGGCATGATTATCAAACTACGCACAGTAGCATCATCCGGCGTAGCAAAAGCCTCATCCGGATTAAAACCATGATTTAAAGTCCAACTTGAAATATTTGCCTTATAGGAAGCCCCATTATTATAAAAAACTGTATCAAATGCCCCGCCAAAATAGAATTCTGGACCTATTTGTGCAAAAGCATATACAGTATTATTTGTTCCACTTCCAGTATTTTGTAGTTCAAACCATTGGGGGGTAGGCTGCCATCTAGCCATATTGGCTACAGGAAGATTATTACCAGCAGTGGAAAAATTGCCACCTAGCAGCAGAAACTCATTTACACTATCCCACCTCAAACTATCTACCACACCGTTGCCACCAGTTACACCTTGCGAGGTACCATTGCTATCAAATAAAGGATCCCAAGTGTTTCCGGATCCACTGGCAAGCCAGGTAGCGACATTATTGACCGTGGTGTCTGCTGCAGCTAGATTGGAAGTACTGGTGACGAAATCAGAGAAGCTTCCGCCTATGTAGATATTACAATCTCCACTTGCATCCACAGCTAAAGCATTCACCTTACCATTTACTCCAATGTACGACACAGCGGCGTAATCTCCGGTGAGTGAACTCCAAGTCTTTGCCTTCTCATCCCAAAATGCCACATTAGAAACCGCAAAATTACCTGCTAGCGTAATATCTTGACCACCCACAAATAATTGCTCTCCCTTTAAATAGCAACTGGAATTTTCTATCTTGGGTAAATACTGTAATGCTCGCACCGAATCTCCATTTATACTTCCATGCGCGTCTGTTAATGCAACCCATTCTTTACTATTCCAACTCGCTATATTATGTGCACTAGCATATCCTGCCTTGGTATATTTTCCTCCAGCATACAAATTTTCAGTTCCCACGGCTAAAGCATACACCGGGCCATTGGTGCCTTCACCTAAATTAAAAAATACATCTCCATTCCATCCTGCAATATTTTTAGCGGGAACATTTTTTGTATCTAAATTAAAGTCCCCCCCCAATATGATATCTCCTTGCCAATTAGCTAATGCAAATACGCCAGCACCTGAAGCAGAAGATATTTTTTGCCAATTTCTACCATCCCATTTGAATACACCACTCGCTTTAGTAC
>JBIOEC010000244.1:0-2312 GCA_044445645.1 Gammaproteobacteria bacterium
GATTTTTTTTATGCAAAAAATATAAAATTTTTGCCTTTATCAACTGAAAATAAAAGTTACGACCAAGGCGTGACTATTTTGTGGTTTGATCATTTTTAGCGACTATGTCTTTTGATACTAACCATGCATTGCCTTGATCTCATTGAAAAAAAACGGATGTCCTTTTAAAAGCTCTTATTTCTCGGGGCTATTCCACATTATTTAATCGCTACTAAACGAACATTCGTGTAGCAATGATGTGCGATTATGAATGTCCGTTGATTTCTTTGAGGAGTAACGGCATATTTTCTATTTCGATGCGGCCATAGCGCAAAGAGATTACCCCCATTTTCCCCAGCATCTGTAATTCTTTATTAAGTGTGGGTCGACTGATCCCGAGCATCATCGCAAGATTGTCTTGTGATATCGATATAGTGTCGCGTCCATCTAAAGATTGCGTGATATCTCCGTGCGCTAATATCGCTATACGTCTACAAATTCTTTCGCGAACGGTTTGCAATGCGGAGTCTGTGATTAACCAGTACACGAGCCTCAAGCGTGCAGCCAATAATTTTGCGATTGCCACCGCGAAATGACTACGCTGCATTAGGACATCAAAATTTTTGCTATCCACCGCGAGTATTTCAGTATCTTCCAGAATGATTGCATTGATCGCACGCGGTAAGTTGTCCAATGATGATCCCGTACCAATCCAGTTCCCCGCTTCAATAATAGTGACAATCGCTTCATCACCAGCCGCATTAAAAATAGAGAATTTGAGAGAACCACTGACAAGCCCAAAGAATGCATCGGATGACTCGTTCACAGGATCACCCTGATGAAATAGGAACTCCCCCTTTCTTAATTTCATGGGGCGTGTTACTGCCATCAAGGCTTCTATCTCATCCGGTGGCAATGTTTTGAACCACGGATTTTTAGAGAAAGATTTCATAGATATACTTTGCTCAGTGACGCTTAAGTCATTAATTCTTATAAGTCCATAAGAAGTGAACGCAATGCATGCGTTTGTTGTTTTTTTAATATTAACACATCATTAAAAATCGCAGTATCTATAAGCGATAGAAAAATATTTCAAAACCAAAGCGGGTTAGCATCGATCTATATACGATTTAAAATACGTTTTCAAATAAATAATGCGGCAATTGATAAGAAGCTAACATTTGTTATTCATATCCCTACCTATACTGTTTTTTGATTCATGATCAAATTTTAAGGGATATTAAAAGAAATGTTAAACGTACCATTCAAGCAAAGAACGCTTCTTTATTCTGCAATTGTTGCTGTATTATTTTTGAATGTCGATGGCAATGCCATGGGCCAAACGGCTTCTGAAAATTCAAAATCACCGATTATCTTGCCTAAACTACAGCAGCCCTATACGGGCACTTTAGGCCATACGCCAGCTGAATCCTCACCCCCGAAATATTCTCCTGAGGTTCAGGCTCCAGCGGGCGCTCCAAATGTCCTTTTGATTATGACCGACGATGTGGGTTTTGGTGCGAGTAGTACTTTCGGCGGCCCAATACCAACGCCAACTTTCGATACTCTTGCTGCTCATGGTCTTCGTTATAATCGATTTCATACCACAGCGCTTTGTTCACCTACACGGGCTGCACTGTTGACTGGACGTAATCACCACTCGGTAGGCGTGGGTATTATTCCTGAGTTGGCCACGGGTTATCCCGGTTATACCTCAGTCATTCCAAAGACTGCCGCAACCATTGCTGAAACATTGCGACTGAATGGATATTCGACTGCAATGCTGGGCAAGAATCACAATGTTCCCGATTGGCAAAATAGCCCATCTGGTCCTTTTGATAATTGGCCCAATGCCTTAGGGTTTGAGTATTTCTATGGCTTTAATGGCGGTGCAACTAACCAGTGGGCGCCAGCGCTGGTTGAGAATCGCAATATGGTTGAGCCACCAGTAAATGATCCGACTTATATTCTCGATCATGACTTGGCGGATCACGGTGTTTCATGGTTACGCATGCATCAAACACAAGCACCCGTTAAACCTTTTCTCATGTATTACGCCCCGGGCAGCTCTCACGCGCCACATCAGGCACCCAAAGAATGGATTGCTAAATTCAAAGGTCAATTTGATCAAGGTTGGGATAAGCTGCGTGAAGAGACATTCGCTAGGCAGAAGAAAATGGGCGTTATTCCAAAAAATGCTGAACTGACTACGCGTCCGCCAGAAATACCGGCTTGGGATAGTCTGACTGCCGATCAGAAGAAAGTTGCTGCACGTTTGATGGAAGTCAATGCTGCGGCTCTGGCGTATTCTGATGATCAGATAGGGCGTGTAA
>JBIOEC010000245.1:0-2312 GCA_044445645.1 Gammaproteobacteria bacterium
AATACGAACAGCGCCTTGCTGGATCATTCTAAGCGCCTCAGAAGTACTGGCAGTTAATCCTGCCATTTTGATAATATTAGCAATCTGCATCCCCTCTGCACCCACTGACAACGTCACTTCCTCCATATCTTCTGGGATCCCGCCTTGTTGAAATTGAGCTATAAAGCTCTCTCGCGCATGAGTTGCGGATGCTTTATCGTGAAATCGTTCCACAATTTCTTCGGCTAAATAGAATTTTATATCCCGAGGGTTCATGCCATTTGCGACGTCTTCGCGGAATTTTTGAATGTCAGCAAGGGATCGAAAACTAATTAATTCAAAGTATAACCACATGGTTTCATCGGAAAGCGACATAATCTTACCGAAAATTTCACTAGGAGATTCATCTATACCAATATAGTTGCCTAATGACTTCGACATTTTCTTAACCCCGTCTAGCCCAACTAACAAAGGTAAGGTGATGACAGTTTGAGGTTTTTGGCCAAAATGTTTTTGTAATTCGCGGCCCATCAATAGATTAAACTTCTGATCCGTCCCACCTAACTCTATGTCAGCCTTCATAGCGACAGAGTCATATCCTTGTAATAAAGGATATAAAAATTCATGAATCGCAATTGCCTGTCCAGACATATAACGTTTATGAAAATCATCTCTTTCCAACATACGAGCGACTGTGTGAGTGGCTGCAAGCTTGATTAAATCAACTGGAGAAAGCTTATTCATCCATTCTGAATTAAACATGACTCGTGTTTTTTCGGGATCTAATACTTTGAAAACTTGTTTTTTATAGGTAGCTGCATTCGCCTCTACTTGTTCTTGAGTCAAAGGAGGACGCGTTTCATTTTTACCAGAAGGGTCGCCAATCATTCCTGTGAAATCACCAATTAGAAAAATAACTTCATGCCCCATGTCTTGAAACTGGCGCATTTTATTCAATAAAACGGTATGGCCCAAGTGCAAATCCGGTGCCGTGGGATCAAATCCTGCTTTAACACGCAGTGGTTTGCCGGTCTTTAAACGTTGAATTAAATCTTCTTCTAAAAGAATCTCTTCCGTCCCGCGACGAATGATCTGCAACGTTTCTTCTACTGACGCCATGCTTTACTCCCCGAACAAAAAGTGAAATTATGGCACATTGCAAGAAATTGGAAATATTTTTATGCCAGAACTCTATATAGGTTTAATGTCTGGAACCAGCGTTGATGGCATTGACGCCGCCTTAGTTGATTTCGGCTCCGAGCATCCTAAACTAATAGCCAGTCATTTCTCCCCTTATTCCCCTTCTCTACGCCAAACTATCTTAAACCTTTGCCAGCCAGGCATAGACGAAATCAATAGACTGGGGGATGTAGACGTTGTATTAGGAAAAGAATTTGGGCGCACTGTAAATAACCTATTAAAGAAATCTGGAGTCAACCCTTCTGACATTCATGCCATCGGCAGTCACGGACAAACTATTCGCCATCATCCCGCACGACGATTTACATTACAAATCGCCGACCCCAATATCATTGCTGTTGAAACTGGCATTACTACTATTGCCGATTTTCGCCGTCGCGATATGGCCTTAGGCGGCCAAGGGGCACCTTTAGTTCCCGCCTTTCATCAATCTATTTTTTTTGAAAAAAACAAATCCAGAGTCATTGTAAATATAGGCGGAATAGCCAATGTAACTTTTTTACCTGCAAATGAAAGTGTCATAGGGTTTGATACTGGGCCGGGCAATACCTTGCTAGATGCTTGGACAGAAATTCATTTACAACAACCTTGTGATAAAAATGGTGACTGGGCAGCTCAAGGAAAAATTCACACTGATTTGTTAAAAAAACTTCTCAGCGATATTTATTTTGAATTATCGCCTCCTAAAAGCACGGGACGTGAGTATTTCAATTTGGAGTGGTTAAGAAAATATTTACCCGAAAAGATTCAAGCAATAGATGTGCAAGCCACTTTAGTCGAACTCACTGCACGCACCATCATACAATCTATTCCCTTTGTTGCTGATGAGTTATTAATTTGTGGCGGCGGTGCACATAACTCATTTTTGATGTCACGAATAATTGAAAATGCAAAAAATATGCCGGTGAGCACTACCGAAAAATTTGGTATTCATCCAGATTGGGTAGAAGCAATGGCATTTGCTTGGTTGGCCAAACAAACATTAAATAAAAAACCAGGAAATTTGCCGTTAGTAACAGGGGCTAGAAAAGCCACTATCTTAGGCGCAATTTATGCAGTGTAATTAAACTTGACCGTACTTCTCGCGATTTCCCAGCCAGCGCTTTACTAAGCTAGCAACAGAATCTGGAAAC
>JBIOEC010000246.1:0-2305 GCA_044445645.1 Gammaproteobacteria bacterium
GGTTATAGCATTAATGCGCTTGCTGCGTTCTTGGGTGGAGGTGGCCTTGCGATTGGCTTTTCGGCCAAAGACATGATTGCGAACTTATTTGGTGCACTTACTATTTACCTTGATCAGCCCTTTAAAGTAGGTGACTGGGTTCGCCTGCCTGAAAAAGAAATTGAAGGAAAGATTGAAGATATAGGTTTGCGAGTGACGCGGATTAGAACCTTCGATAAACGGCCGCTTTATGTGCCAAATTTCTTTTTCTCGACCATCGTTATTGAAAACGCCTCGAGAATGACCCACCGTAGAATCCTTGAAACTATTGCTGTTAGCCACCAAAACTATGATAAATATGATGCGATTTCTAAAGAAGTTGTAGAAGCTATGCATGAGAACCCGATGATCGATTCTGGTGAAGACATTGTCTTTAACCTCACTTCATCATCTTCAGGAGGGGCGGATATGATGTTCACTGCTTATACCAAACGCACAGCGTATAAGGACTTTCATGAGGTGAAACATACGGTGCTACAAGAGATAATAAAAATCATTGAGAAAAATGGTGTAAAAGTGGTAGAATACCAGCCATCGACAAAAGTGGATCTATGACTGACTTACGACCTAAAATTGAGACTCCTAACGGAGAGACTAAAGTTTTGCTGCATTCCTGCTGCGCACCATGCTCAGGAGAAGTGATTGAAACTATGGTGCTTTCTGGTCTGGACCTGACCGTGTTTTTTTACAATCCCAATATTCATCCGAGAAAAGAATATGAAATGCGCAAAAACGAAAACATACGTTTTTGTGAAGAGCAAGGGATAAAATTTATTGATGCTGACTATGACGTGCAAAATTGGTTTACTCGTGCCAAGGGAATGGAGCGCGAACCTGAGCGCGGTGTTCGCTGCACGATGTGCTTTGACATGCGCTTTGAGCGAACGGCGCTTTTTGCATTTGAGAATGATTTTAAAATATTTACTAGCTCACTAGGCATTTCGCGCTGGAAAAATATGGAGCAAATTAATGATTGTGGTGTCCGTGCCGCGGGCAATTATGAAGGTATTGAATATTGGACGTATAACTGGCGCAAGAATGGTGGATCAGCCAGGATGTATGAAATAGCCAAAAAAGAGAATTTTTATCAACAAGAGTATTGCGGCTGTGTCTTCTCGCTGCGAGATACTAATGAGTGGCGAGAGTCTAAAGGCCGTGAGAAAATCCAAATCTGCGAGAAATTCTATGGGTTTTAAAATGAGGTTTAGTCTAACGTTTTTGTTTTTATTATGCTTGCCATTAATTGCTAAAGCGCAGGAGATGCTACTCGATCAGTCTAACAAACAGCCTATTGATATTACTTCAGAGGAATTAATCTTTTACCGCAGCCAAAACATTGCTGTTTTCTCAGGCCATGTTGTTGCCATTCAAGGTGACACAACGGTTAAAGCCAACAAGATGGAAGTGTTTTTCAATGGTGGAAATACTAAGTCAGATGAAAAATTATCTAAAGTGAAATCAATTAATCTGAAAGAAAATGTTGAAATTATTACTCCCCAAGAAAAAGCTACGGCAACAAATGGTGTATATAATGTAGAGCAGGGGATCTTCACTTTAAATGATGATGTGGTAATGAATCAGGGTGAAACGATACTAAAAGGTGATAAGATGGTTTACAATAAAAACACCGCGGAGAGTTTGCTAACAACTAATGGTAAAGTGGTCGAAAAAAGAGTTAGCGCGCGCTTCGTACCAAACGAAACAGGGAAAAATGAATAATTCAGTTCTTGAAATTAAAAACATAGGTAAATCTTATGCTAACCGCCGAGTAGTAAGGGATGTTAACCTGGAAATTAAAAGCGGTGAAATTATTGGTCTGCTTGGGCCAAATGGTGCGGGTAAAACTACGACTTTTTATATAATTACTGGTCTGATCAAACCTGATTATGGCGATATTTTACTTGATGGACAAGAGATTACCCAATTGCCGATGTATCAGCGGGCTCGTTTTGGATTAAGTTATCTCCCCCAAGAATCTTCTATTTTTAGAGGTCTGTCAGTTGAAAAAAATATTATGGCGGTTCTTGAAATTGCTATTAAAAATGAAGATGAAAGAGAGCATCGTCTGGAGGAACTCCTGGCTGAATTTTCAATTTCACACTTACGTACCGCACCGGCAATTGCACTTTCTGGTGGAGAGCGCAGGAGAGTTGAAATCGCCCGTTGTTTAGCCACTAATCCGAAATTTTTACTGTTGGATGAGCCGCTAGCAGGGATTGATCCAATCGCAGTAAATGATATTAAAAACCTAATCCACCATTTGAAA
>JBIOEC010000247.1:0-2303 GCA_044445645.1 Gammaproteobacteria bacterium
CTATAAAGGCTTCTTACCTCATGATGGGCATAGTTTACTAGATAGGTTGGCTACCAATGGAGTTTCACTCATTTTGCATAGTGACTTACATTTAAGCAAAAAAATTTATTCCTCTAATCGGCTTTTTGAAGCAGCTTCGGCCAGCAATTTGATCATTACCGACCGACATTCATTCATTGAAAAAGAATTTGGTCGCTGTGTATTTTTCATCGATCCTGAATTAGAGGCAGAAGTAGTAGTCAAAAAAATCCAAAGTATATATGCCTGGGCTCAAGCAAACCCCAAAGAAGCCATGAAGAAAACTAAGTGTGCGCACGACATATTCAGCGCTAAATTTTCTTTGGAAGACCAGATGGATAAAATTGCCCAAATGCATGAGAATGGTATTACTCCATGCAAGTAAGCGCCCACTCATAGTACTCGGTATCCTTACCGCAGTAGGAACTGCATTCCTGATCACTTATGATCGGCGCATAGTAAAATCCCGGATACATAATTAACCTGGCGATATTAACTAACCCTTTATGGCCAAAACTATCATTAGATGCAAAAACCATTTCCATGAAAAACACAGCAGCTGGCATTAATAATGCAAAGGTGGATAAATTTATGTCTTTACACGAAAGGTAATCATACTGTGAAACTTGGAAATACCCAGCATCTATTTCGGTTGAGTGTTCTGGACAGTTACCATGGATAACTTTAAATTTACTATGGCCATGTTGATTTTTGTGGATTACTTTACCTATCTGATCGCCGTAATCATCCTTATAGAATTTTTTCACACTCGTCCCAGTCAATGGATAAAATTGAATATTTTTGGTTTTATGCGGTTCGTCATAGAGGTAGGTAGTTTGATTAACTCCTGCTACAAAAATCGTGTTAAAGCATTCCATTTAACCTCCGACAAAAAACTATTTAGTTAGTCATACCTTCCATTTAATCGAGCAGCCAATACTGGCGGTTTGATTCCCGGTAAAGCTTCCATTCGCCGCGATCTCAAGCATGGCATCAACTAATTCATTTCTAGAGTCAGGTTTAATTTGCATGCCAGAATCATCAAAACGTCCGCGGTATTGGAGCTGAAGGTTTTTATTAAAACCAAAAATATCTGGCGTGCAAACTGCGCCGTAGCTTTTAGCTACTTCTTGCATATCATCAACTAAGTAGGGAAAATTAAAGTTATTTTCCTTGGCAAAGACCAACATATTATCAAACGAATCATCAGAGTACTCAGCTGCATTGTTTGAATTTATACCAATAAAATTTACGCCAACTGAGTGTAATTTTGAAACTGCCTCAGGTAGCTTCTTAGCTACTGCTTTTACAAATGGGCAGTGATTACACATAAACATAATCACCGTCCCGTTCTTACCTTGAAGGCTTTCTAAAGTATGAATTTTGTTATCAGTACCTTTAAGGCTAAAGCTTTTTGCTTGAAGCCCAATTTCTACTGCCGGAGGATTAAGCGCGGCCATATTTTTCTCCCAATTGTTCGTTTGGATATTTATTACTCAAGATAAAATAAGTAAAGAATTTATTCGGCCTTACATAATATAGAGTGAGTAGAAACACACCTGCAACAAAGTTCCAGTAGTAGGCTGTTGCGTGCAATTCACTGGTAAGATTAATTAACCACAGACAAACCATGGAACAGGTTCCACCCATAAGAGCAATCCCAATATTTAAAAAACAAGCAATTCCGCTATAGCGTTGCTCAGGTGTGAACATTGAAAGCATAAATGGATATAGAGGAGCGTAAATCAACCCAACTAATGCAGCAAGCCCGGCAATGCCAATATGCATTTCAACAACATTATTGCTAGCCATCATACTAAAAATTGGAATTGAAACAAAAAACACTAACACACATCCCAAAACAATGGCTCGAGTATAGCCAATTTTATCCGCCAGCAGTCCGCCTAAGGGTAGGAATAAAATTAAAAAGAAGTTTGCCAGTGCAGCATAGTAAAGGGCAAGGTTGGCATCATATGCCATCACCGTTTTATAGAAAACATTCACGTGAGTCATTACTAAATACCCCGAAGCCCCCGTAAGTCCACCCACAGCAACCGTAAGCAGCGCATTTTTCCAATTACTTGTAATCACTTCCATAATTGGTGTTTCAACGATTCTCTCTTGAGCTTGAATTTCTTTAAATACTGGTGTTTCTGCAACAGTAAGCCTTAAGTAAAGACCGGCAAGACCTAAGATGCCTCCAAGCACGAACGCGTAGCGCCAAGCATCACTATCTACTCCGAAATAACTGTTGAGCAGCATTCCGGTAAATATCGCGAGTAAAA
>JBIOEC010000248.1:0-2285 GCA_044445645.1 Gammaproteobacteria bacterium
ACTCAATGGCATGCGAGTGCCACTAAAAGGTGGTGAATTTGGCACGATCGAATTTGCAGTAACCGATGTACATCGCGGTTGGTGGAGTTCTAGCGCAACGATTAACCTTAACTATATTGAGTCACCATTGCTTGTCGCTAAACAAGAAAATCCACCCAGCACCACAGAAAAAACTCCTGGACCTGCAACGAATGCAAAAGTGGCTAATCCAGAAACTCCAAAGACGCTATTAATTGCCAAAGCTCATTTAGTACATGGCCCCATATTGTGGCGTTCAGGTGAGACAAAAGCCCATCCATTTTGGGGACAAGCATGGTTTGATGCTCCAATAGATTATGTTATCGATAATTTACCAGAACGCTTTTTAGAAGTTACTGGCCTCGAAACTGGCGAACTAATGGGATATGTAAGTTTGCTCGGCGAACAAATTTATTATGCTAGTACTAATGAAATTAGTTTCCAAGATACTGCAGGACAATTAAATTTTTCTGGGTTTAACTTAGAAGTGGTTCGTTCTAGCAGTGGTGAGAAATTAGCCTTTGATTTAGCTGTTCCGCATTTTAATTTTGTATTATATTCAGCAGAAGATAGTAAAGGCGGAGTGCGCTGGTTGATGGATAATATTGATGTTAAGTTTATGGGAACAGTCGATCATCCGGCGGCTTTTTGGTATGGCACATGGTATGGCGACGCAATAGGTTCTATCGGTGCTATCCAAGTGGAAGCAGATGGCGAGAATTATGCACTCACTCGATTAACCACTACCAGCACACAAAAAGCCGGAAAAAATAACAATCTGTTAGAAGGTAAGACGCAATTAGAAATTGAAAATGTCGAACTTAATCAACAAATATTTGGGCCTATTGAAGCGAGTATTAGCTATTCTAATATCGATAGACCTGCCTTAGAGGATATTCGCAAATTATATGGAGATTGGTTTGCAGAAAATTCAGGTCAGCCCTTTTTAGTTTCTCTAACGCCGACCCAACGCGAAAAGTTTTACAATGATCTCTTTACTTTGGTTAACCAGTTGCCAGTTTATAGTTTAGATAATTTAACGATTGGAACGTCATCTGGTAGAGTAAATGGTGATTTTAGTATTAAAGTGACAGCTCCCGCTAAAGAAGTCAGCGATTTACAAACGCTGGGTTATTGGCAGCAAAGTCTTGATGCCAATATAGATGTAGATGCTTCACAAATTATTGCCCAAAATGTCATGGCTTGGGCTTTACAACAATTTTATGATTCCATGAATCCTTTATTCAAGCTGCCAGCACCAGAATCACATCCTGGTGCGAATAATCCCATTGATTATCATGGAGAAGCGCAGAGCCTGTTAAAACAAGCGCAAGTATTTGGAATTATAAAAAGCATAGATAATGATTATGTATTAGGTGCTCATTATAAAGAAGGCTTATTGACTATAAATGATCGCCCTATATTTGACTTATCGAATAAATCGAATAAATAAAGTAGGAACTAGAATAGATAGTATATGTATGCAATTAACATCAGTAATTTAAGTAAAGTTTATTCTAGCGGTTTGCTGGCTTTAGATGATATCAGCTTGACGGTTAAGAAAGGAGATTTTTTTGCACTACTAGGGCCAAATGGTGCAGGTAAATCGACTACCATTGGTATTCTCACTTCATTGGTTAATAAAACGAGTGGAAAGGTGAAAATATTTGATGTTGATATTGATGTGAATTTTCCTAAAGCCAAATCCTATATTGGAGTGGTACCGCAAGAATTTAATTTCAGTATATTTGAAAAAGTTAAAAATATTCTGCTTAATCAAGCAGGCTATTACGGCGTGCCACGCGCTCAGGCGGAAATTAACAGTGAGAAGTTACTACAGGAATTGGGGCTATGGGAAAAGGGTAATACCCCAGCTGGAATGTTATCGGGTGGGATGAAACGCCGCTTGATGATTGCTCGAGCTCTAGTGCACAATCCACGGCTACTTATTTTAGATGAACCCACTGCGGGTGTTGATATTGAATTACGTCGCTCAATGTATACTTTTTTGCGTAAGATCAATGCTGAAGGCGTCACCATTATTCTAACCACACATTATCTAGAAGAAGCAGAACAACTCTGCAAAAATGTGGCAATTATCGATCATGGTAAAATAATAGAAAATACCGATATAAAAACTCTCATTAATCGGCTAGATGTAGAGCAAATTATTTTAGACATCAAAAATCCACTTACCGAAGCACCGATTTTAGAAAATTATCACTTAAAACTGATCGATAATACCACTTTAGAAGTGGGCATTGCTA
>JBIOEC010000249.1:0-2274 GCA_044445645.1 Gammaproteobacteria bacterium
GGTTATATCCATAATTAATAGCTAAAGCTCCCAAACCACCTCCACCAATAGTGCCTGCCATGGCAGAGTATCCTACCAAAGCAATAATGGTGATGGTAATCCCATTTACCAATGTAGGCAACGCCTCTGGAAATAAAACACGGGTTAGCACTTGCACGGGTTTCGCCCCCATGGCCAGCCCAGCCTCTACTAAACCATATGGCACTTCATTTAAAGCTGATTCAGCCAGACGTGCATAAAACGGTAAAGCGCCAATCGCTAATGGCACTATGGCGGCATTCACACCTATAGAAGAACCAACGAGTAAACGGGTTAAAGGAATAAGCGCGATCATTAAAATAATGAATGGTACTGAACGGGTGATGTTTACAATGATACTCAGTATATTATGCAACATGGGACGCGCCCAAGGCCTACCCGGGCGAGTAGCATATAAAAGACCACCCAATGGTAAACCACCCAGCACAGCAATAAAACCTGCTGCCATAACCATATATAATGTTTCTGCGGTTGCTTCAAGTAGCATTTGCCACATAACCTAATACCTCAACAATTATTTTATGCTGTCCAAAAAAACCAACTATTTTTTGTAAAATCTCTGGCTCATCGTTTTGCAGCGTTACAATCATCGTCCCTACTAAATGGTCATGAATCATTTCCATATGGGCTTCTAATATATTTATTTTAACTCCAAAGGTCTGGGCAACTTCTGCAATCAGCGGCTGCGCTGCAGAGTCTTCAGCAAAAATCAAGCGTAACATAGGGTGTAATCCGAAACCGGCTTCTGGTTGCACTCGTGATAACCAAGAATCTGGCAGCTCTTCATGAAATGCATCATGCACCAACGCTCTCGTTAATGCATGTTGCGGGTTGGTAAATATATTACCAATATCGCCCTGTTCAATAATTTTACCCTCTGACATGACTACCACTCGATCACATAAACGTTTAATAACATCCATTTCATGCGTAATTAGTAAAACAGTCAGTCCCAGCTCCTTATTGATATCACGCAACAACGATAAGATAGAACGTGTAGTACTGGGGTCTAATGAGGATGTGGCTTCATCACACAATAATACTTGTGGTTGACTGGCCAATGCTCTGGCAATCGCCACTCGTTGTTTTTGCCCGCCACTTAATTGCCTTGGATAGGAATTACGTCGGTCAGAAAGGCCAGTTAACTCCAAGAGCCTGGAAATTCTAGATTCAATCTCAGCAGGAGGTATTTTAGCCAAACGCAGAGGTAACGCAATATTTTCATAAGCGGTGTAGGCTGACAATAAATTAAAATGCTGGAAAATCATACCAATTTTGCGGCGAACTGCACGTAACTGAGCTGCGTTTAATCCGGTTAGCTCTTGTTTATCTACCCATACGCGACCTTGTGTTGGTCGTTCCAGCAAATTAACACAACGAATTAATGTGCTTTTGCCCGCACCACTTTGCCCAATTACCCCAGAAATTTTTCCCTGCTCTACTTTTAAATTAATATCTGTGAGCGCTGGAATCGCCTTATCCGCAACGTAATAGGTTTTGCTGAGATTTTCCAGTCTTATCATCTATGTTACCGTGTGACTACTGTTAATACATCGACGGGGGAATGGCGTAAAACTGCAGAAGCAGTAGAGCCTATTAGTCCTTGCAAACCATGCTTAGTATGCGTACCCACCACTATGCAATCGGCATTTATATTCTGGGCAACTTCTAAAATTTTTACTTTAGCAACGCCTTCTTCAATTATTTGGTTGTCACCGGCAATTTGATAGCGCTCACCAAGATTTGCCATTAACTCGCGCACTTCTTCAAGAATTTGTTCGGTAAATTCTTGTGGCCAGCTGTAGGCGTATCCGTAAGAAAACTGTGCTTCTATGACGTGTAGTAAACTGACTTTAGCTCCCGTCAATTTAACCAGCTGATGAGCACGTGCACAAAGCTGTTCACTGTCAGTACCTAAATCAGTTGCAATTAGAATATGTTGGTACATGGTTTTTTTCCTTATTTGTTATCAAATAGTGTAACTACTCGCCGCGCCCGCCATAATAAACTTGGAGAACCTTGCTACAGGGTGAGTAGTTACCCAATAGTTATACTTGGGGCAATAATGTAGCTAACATGAGCGCTTTTATAGTATGCAATCGATTTTCTGCTTGTAAAAACACTTGCGAGTGTTCACTATAAAAAACTTCGTCAGTTACTTCTAATGCAGTAACCCCATAACGTTCATGCAACATCTTGCCGACCTGGGTATGAGTATCATGCCAGCTTGGCAAA
>JBIOEC010000250.1:0-2255 GCA_044445645.1 Gammaproteobacteria bacterium
ATATAAAGAAATGGGTATTTCGTTGCAATATTTATATACTGGCTTTAATGATGTAAAGATAAGTGGTAAAGATGATATTTTCACCATCAACAACTCTGATCTTGATATCAACAGCCAATCCATATTATTAGGTTTATATCTAACAATATAGGAAATCATGAAGGCAGAAGTTATGCAAAAATTATTTACCACCCAGTGTTTGCTTTTTTGTGCAATCGGAATTGCTCAAGCACACAACGCAGATAACTTTGAATTTGTCACCCAGCCATATTATAAAAATATCGTTTGTGGTGATCCGGTGCAAAATGCAACTTATACCATTAAAAATAATGAATCAGTGCCGATTATAATTACTTATATTAACCTGACTCAGGATGATCCCTTTCCTGCCGACCTGATTCAAGTTGATATGGGTCCTTTGACTACCTGTAAAATTGGTTCTGCTCTGGCTGGAAAAGCGCCTTGTAACATTAACTTAGTAATCACTCCTGCAGCTTGTGTTCCGGAAAATTTTTCAGCGGATGTGAAACGTTTATTGTACGTTGGAATAAATACCTGGGAAAAAGAAATCGTCTCTGATCTGATTTTTTTTAAATATAGAATTGGACCTATCCCTCCACCCCCTACTCCTGCAGATGCGTTTGCTTTGCTAGGGGAACAAGTAGATAACTTGGGGAGTGTATCATCGATTATAGGTAGCGTTGGGCATACGGGAAACACTCCGATTACCGGAAATTATACGGTGACGGATGGCGTGTTTTATACATCACCAACTGATCCTGTGGTAATCACTGTCAATAATGATTTCCTTACTATTTATAATACTTTTATCAGCAATATCGAAGGATGCCGTCCGCGCACTGATTTAGATGCAGGGGACATTATACAATCTTCTTATTATTGTTTGACGAGTAATTCTGGACAATCTTATGTCAGTGTCGATGGATTAATTACTCTCTCAGGTCCCGGAGATTTTGTTTTTTTTATAGACTCAGTTCCTTCAACCTGTTTTTCAAATAGCGCACCTTCCTCTGTGCCTTGTGATGTAAAGATCGGTTCCAATACGCGATTTATCTATACCAACGGGGCATCACCAAAAAATGTTTATTGGATAGTAGGGCCTGGTCATGAATTTTTTCTGGCATCGGGCGCTGCTTTAGATGGTACGGTATTGTCAGGAGGAAATATTTCTTCTGATGTGACGGGGCCTAACCCATCAACCGTGAGCGGCAGATTATGGTCGCTGCAAACCATCACACTTTATGGGGATACTGTTGCGATTCATCCCTAATACTGTAGTAGTAGAGGTAAGTAGTAAATGTAAGTGGAAAGTTGTTTTGAACGTGTAAATATTAGTTTAAAAAATAAAAGGAAAATTATGATGAAAAAGATACTTTACCAATTAGTGTCTGTAGGATGCTTGTCTTCTAGTTTAATTACTGTAGCGCAAGCCAACTCGGAAATTGATGATGTGGTGTTTATTCCGGCTGCAACTGAATTTAGAAATGTTGCATGTAATGGTGCGGCAAGAAACGTTACTTATATTCTGCAAAATAACGAAGCTAATGCCATCACGTTATATGACGTAAAAGTAACTAATCAACCTGGTGAGCCTATTGATTCATCTGGAGTCACTTTTGTACCCTCAATTGCTCCCCCATCAACAGGGCCAGTTAACTGTTTGACAAGTTTAACTGATAATATCGGCAGCGGAGTAATTTCTGGCTTTAATACTTGTTCACTGGTTATCACCGTAACTCCACCCGCATGCACAAATCCCAGCACTCCTTTGCAAACACCCATTGCACGCCAATTATTTATAGGTGTTCAAAGTGAACAAGCAGAATTAGTGACTAATATTAATGCGAATGTATCTGTAATCGGGTCAGGTGAAAATTTTGCGGTATTGGGTGGCACAGTAGCTAACACCTCACAAGGCACCAGTCAAATTATTGGTGATTTAGGTTATACCACAGCCAGTGCGCCTACAGGCTTTAATGTTACTAATGGAGCTGAACGTGGCTCTACTGATGCTATCAGAATAGCTGCAGAATCTGATTTGAGAGCGGCCTATGCTGCGCTTTTAGGACAGATAGGATCTTCTGCAGGATGTGAACCACGTGCAAGCCTAGACGCTGGCGATGAGCTACAACCTGGCTATTATTGCTTGCAGCAAAATCCAAATATTGCCAATAACAATATTTATGTCGGTGGTTTAGGTGCCCCTATTACTTTAGTAGGTGATGGTACTGGAC
>JBIOEC010000251.1:0-2252 GCA_044445645.1 Gammaproteobacteria bacterium
CACCAAGGATCATAATGAATCACTGTATCAGCAGCCGTTAAATTAAGACCTACGCCGCCGGCTTTTAAACTGATTAAAAATAATTTAACTTCACCATTTTGAAATTGACGAATAGGTTGTTCCCTATCAACCGTGTTGCCAGTGAGTATGACGTAAGGAATGTTCATCTCATGGATACGTTGCTCAATTAAACCTAGCATTTCAGTGAATTGGGAAAATAATAAAATTTGCCGTCCCTCTTCGAGCAGAGTAGGTAACAGTTCCATTAGAGCATCGAGTTTGGCTGAATGAACTGCTAATTTTTTTGCACTCTCAATTTTTAACAGCCTGGGATCACAGCAAATTTGCCGCAGTTTTAATAATGCATCGAGAATAATAATCTGACTGCGTGCGGCGCCTTTTTTCTTAATGGCATCTGTGACTTTCGCATGCATGGCTAGCCGTATACTTTCATATAAATCACATTGGGTAGTTGATAGTTCTAATGTGCGGATCACCTCAATTTTTTCGGGTAATTCGGTAATCACTTGCTGCTTAGTCCGGCGCAACATAAAAGGCGCAACTCGTCTAGCTAGGCTGCTGCGTCTATCGGCATCTTGATGTTTCTCAATCGGTGTACGGAATAAACGCTGGAATTGTTTGGCCTCACCTAATAACCCAGGCAGCAAGAAATGAAATAATGACCATAACTCGCCTAAATGATTTTCCATGGGTGTACCGGTTAAGCATAAACGATGTTTAGTGTTTAAGCACTGAACAATTTGAGTCACTTTAGCTTTAGGGTTTTTGATGATTTGTGCTTCATCTAAAATCAACAAATAATAATTTTGCGAGAGCAAATATTTTTCATCACGTACCACTAAGGGGTAGGTGGTAAGAATTAGATCATAGTTCTGTGCTTGAGAAAAATTCTCTTTACGTTCTTTGCCATGTAAAGTGAGGACACGCAAGTCAGGCGCAAATTTTTCCGCTTCCATCCGCCAATTAAACATCAAGCTAGTGGGAGCAATTACTAAGGATGGTTGCTGCATACGACCGCTTTGCTTTTCTAACAACAAATGTGCGAGAGTCTGTACTGTTTTTCCTAGCCCCATATCATCGGCTAAGATACCGGCCAATTCGTATTCACGCAAAAATTGTAACCAGTTTAATCCCTCTTGTTGATAAGGCCGCAAAGTAGCATTAAATTCAGAAGGCGGTGGGCTAGCAACAATTCCTGAGAAATTACGCAAACGTTCACCGATTTTAAGTACGTGCTCTCCTCCCAGCCAACGAAATTTTGCGATATTGCTTGCTGCCTCTGTGAGTTCAGCCAGCTGCATGCTGCGCAATACGGATAGACGTAGTTTTCCAGCATCCAGTTCTGTATTAATGTCATAGAGTTCAGTTAATACTTGCAGAATAGGTTTTACGCGTTGAATAGGTAACAGTAAGATTCGTCCATCCGGTAATGGAATGTTAATGGGGCCCACGGCAAGTGCTATGTCCTGGGTAGTAAATTCTTTAGGTAATTGCCGAATCGCCGTGAGTAAGAGTGGCGGCAAATTAATACGTTCGCCATCCAGCATAATTCCTAGTTCTAAATCAAACCACTGATTATCGCTGGTTTCATCAATATCGGAATACCAGTCATTATCTTTAATTTCAACATAATGGTAAGGAAAATCCGGATCGATAGTGACCTGCCAGCCAGCCTGCTGCAAATCAGGTAACACAGTCAAAATAAAAAATTTCCAGTGTTCAGGACTTTCACAATCGAGCAGATCTGAAGTTTTCCCAGATGAGGATAAATTAAACCTAGTTAATCCGGCAGATTCTAACTTGCGGTAAGCTTTTTTTTCTTCCGCGGTATGGCGATTAATCGTATTGATGATCTGGCCCTGAATATGCGTTAAGGGTTTATCATCGCCAAAAGGCACGGTAACTCCAGCATAGTCAAAGTGTAAAGCGACACAGGAAAGTAGGGTAGTGGGGGCAGCTAAATAATAACTATTGGTAATTTTCTCTACTTTTAAATGCAGATGAGGAATAGGTTTGATATTCGTTAGTTGTTTTTGAATATATAAAATAGGATTGGGTAATTGTCCGGGTAAAAGTTGTTTTAGGTTCTGATGAACGGTTGCAATTTCATGAGCGGCAATTAAAGGAGCTTTGATCAATTGAGTAACCACTTGTGCAGGCATAGTGGTCATGATCTCTCCTGCTTCATAGGTAACAGGATCAATATACCAAGGAGGTAATAAGGGCAGTAC
>JBIOEC010000252.1:0-2233 GCA_044445645.1 Gammaproteobacteria bacterium
AGCATATAAAATTACTCTTTAATTAGTTATTATATGGGAAATTAATACTAGCACAAGGAATCAAACTATGCTGAACTCAACCAAATACTTGGCAACTGCCATTCTGGCCACTTCCTGTTTGATAGGCTCATTAAGTTTTGCTAATGATGCCACCAATCAGCGTACTATTAATGTACAAGGAACAGGTAATGTACCGATTACACCGAATATGGCAACTATCCAGATCGCCGTAGAAACTTCAGCCCAACAGGCTAAACTGGCAGTGCAAAATAATGCAGATACCATGACTAGAGTAGTGGATACTCTGAAAAAGCAAATCGGTAAGGATGATAAAATTTCAACCAGTGGTTTTAATTTGGCACCGCAATATCAATATGACAAAGATACGCAAAAGCAAATTTTAACCGGCTATCAAGTCACTAATTATGTGAATGTTAGTACCAAGCAACTCGATAAATTAGGCGAACTATTAGATGCAGCTACACAAGCTGGGGCTAACCGTGTAGACAATTTGCAATTCAGTCATGACCAATGGCATAGCTATGAGCAGCAAGCGCTTGCCCAAGCGGTTATCGAAGCACAACAAACCGCAGAAATTTTAGCGCAAGCTGCTAAAGTTTCATTAGGTGAAGTATTGCAAATTCAACCGCAATCATCGGGTATAGTGCCCGTAAATACATTTGCTTTAGCTAAAGCAGAGAGTCGCATGGCAAGCACACCTATTGAGCCAGGCCAACTTACGGTGAATATGGGCGTTCAAGTTACTTATGGTATTCAATAATATTAAGAGCCATTCGCAAAAATATAGCTTGTCATATCGCAGAGCAGTTCCGGTATGACAAGCTTATGATGAATTGCAAGTATGCGATGCAGAAATTTAGGAAAAATTCTTTATGACTATCAGCGTTACCGAATATTTATTAATACGTTTAAATGAATTAGGTGTAGATACCGTATTTGGAGTTCCAGGGGATTATAATTTATCGTTATTAGACCCAATCGTGAATTCAAAAGATTTGCAATGGATCGGTAATTGTAACGAGCTCAACAGTGCTTACGCAGCAGATGGTTATGCACGCATAAAAGGAATCGGCGCACTTATCACGACATTTGGAGTAGGTGAGCTGAGTGCGATTAATGGTATTGCTGGCGCATTTGCCGAACACGTTCCGGTAGTCAATATTGTAGGCATGCCTGCTTTGTTCCTGCAAAATAAAAAATTGTTTCTCCATCATAACTTAACTCAAGATAATTTTTTAAACTTTCTGAATATGCATGTTCCAGTAACCGCTGCGCAAGGGATGCTAAATCAACAACATCCTGGTGCAGAAATTGATCGATTATTAACCGTTTGTTGGCGAGAAAAACAACCCGTTTACATTGGAATTCCTGCTGATATTGCAGGTATGCAAATTGAACCACCACCGCAATCTTTGGATGTATCCGGATGCAAAACTGATCCTGATGCACTCAATGAAGCTGTGGAACATATTGTTAGTTTACTGCAAGCCGCAAAAAATCCGGTTGTAGTGATAGATGCGTATCCTGAACGGTTTCAAGCGATGCCTCTGGTAAAAGAGTTTATTAATACTACACAATTACCTTTTGTTACCACTCCTATGGGAAAAGCTTTAATGGATGAAACCCATCCAAATTTTTTGGGAATGTATATTGGTAATCTCAGTGCCGAGCCAATTTTGCAACAGGTTGAGAGTTCTGATTGTCTAATTTATTTTGGATGGATACGTTCGGATGTAAATACTGGTTTGTTTACGAGTAGCTATAATTCCAATCACTCTATTGATATTCAAAAATCCTCTGTACGTGTGCGCAATTCACATTATTTAAATGTTGATATGAATGCAGTCATTTCTCTATTGATAGAACGTGTTAAACCCAAGCACAATCAAATACCAAGCCAACTCCCTAAAAGCGCTGAGCCATATATTCCTACAGAAAATAATTTAACTATAGAGCGATTGTGGCAACGATTACATCTGTTTTTTCAAGAAGAGGATGTCATACTTGCTGAAGTGGGTACCAGTTTATATGGTTTATTAGAAACTCAGTTGCCCAAAAATGTTAAAGTTATCAGCCAGATTATTTGGTCTTCGATTGGTTATACTTTAGGTGCTCTATTAGGTGCAATGGTGGCCCGCTCCACATCAACGGCACATTTTAGTTATAGGGGATGGGTCGCTACAAGTTACCGCGCAAGAACTCTCTACTATGC
>JBIOEC010000253.1:0-2217 GCA_044445645.1 Gammaproteobacteria bacterium
CCAGAGGAATGCGAGCTGGTTGCCAAAGCCTACCAAATGGCAGAAAAAGTCAATGATAATATCCCACCTATCGTGGAAAATATTAGCGTTTTGCAACAAAGCTTGAATATGGCAAATGTATTAATAGAGCTAGGTCTGGATGCTACCACTATTGCTGCTACATTAGTCATTATGCCGGTCCAACATCAAGCTCTCACTCATGCGCAAATCACGCGCCAGCTGGGCAGTACTGTTGCTAAGTTGGTAGATAGCGTGGGAACCATGGTGGCGATTGATAGCCTACATCATGCAGGAAATAAGCAGCAGGATATGGCGCATATGGATAAGTTGCGCAAGATGCTGCTGGCTATGGTAGACGATCCACGCGGGATACTAGTCAAACTGGCTGAACATTTATGTTTATTGAGGATTGCAAAATATTTTCCATCTGATAAGCAAGTACAAATTGCTGAACAAGCTGCCGATATTTACGCACCCTTGGCTAATCGTTTGGGTATAGGGCAATTAAAATGGGAAATGGAAGATCTCGCGTTACGTTTTCGTGACCCTAATACTTATAAATATATTGCCAAACTGTTGGATGAAAAACGATTGGATCGTGAAGATTATATCCAAGAGGTCATCCGCGAATTAAAAGAAGCCTTAGCCCAAGACGGCATTGAGGCGGATGTGCAGGGTCGAGTAAAACATATTTATAGTATTTGGCGCAAAATGCAACGTAAAAAAGTGGATTATGACGAAATTTATGATGTGCGCGCCGTACGAATTTTAGTTCCAGAAGTTCGTGATTGTTATGCTGCATTAGGTACTGTGCATCGTCTATGGCGACACATCCCTAAAGAATTTGATGATTATATTGCTATGGCCAAAGAAAATGGCTATCAATCTTTGCATACTGCGGTGATTGGCCCGAAAGGCAAAGCAGTTGAAGTGCAAATTCGTACGCATCAAATGCACCAAGACTCAGAATTAGGTGTGGCTTCGCATTGGCGCTATAAAGAAGGTGTGCGCCATGACCCGCGTTATGAAGATAAAATTGCGTGGTTGCGACAATTAATCGACTGGCAGGAGCAGGTGGCAGATGCAGATGAATTAGTCAATGAGTTGCGCGAGAAAGTATATGAAGACCGCGTTTATGTATTAACGCCAGGTGGAGAAGTGGTGGACATGCAGCGCGGTGCCACTCCGCTGGATTTTGCTTATCATGTGCATACTACCATTGGACATCGTTGCCGTGGCGCCAAAGTGAATGGTCGTATTGTGCCTTTAACCTATCAGTTATCCACTGGAGAGCGAGTGGAAATTCTAACGGGTGGTGAACCTAATCCTAGTCGTGATTGGCTTAATCCCGATTTAGGTTATATCAATACACCGCGTGCCCGTTCAAAAGTAAGAGCGTGGTTCCGTGAGCAAAATCGCGATCAAAATTTGGCCGCTGGTCGTGCTTTAATGGAAAAAGAATTGCATCGGATGGGGATTGAAAGTTTAGATTATAAAGCTCTTGCCCCTAAATTCAATTTTGATGATGCGGATGAAATATGGGTTGCATTAGGCCGTGGAGATTTACGTCCCATTCAAGTCATTAATTTGGCGCGTGAAACATTGGTGTTGCCTAAAATTGAAACTGAGGAAATGCCACCTACGCAAACGGAGAGCTATAAGCCTTCTTATAGTGCAGATACTTTAGTGGTACAAGGAGTTGAGCATTTACTTACCCATATGGCGGGTTGTTGCCGGCCAATTCCTGGTGATAGAATTATCGGCTACGTTACCCAAGGCAAAGGAATTGCAGTACATCGTCGTGAATGTAACAATATAATTCATATTCAAGAAACTCGTCCTGAGCGCCTAGTAGAAGTCTCATGGGGAGTGGAAGGTCAACAGAAATATCCTGTTACCATTGAAGTTGTAGCGGATGATCGTAGTAATTTATTGCGAGATATTACCCAGATATTTGCGAATGAACGAAGTAGTATTTTGGCACTGAACTGCACCGTGAGGGGAGAGTCAGCCTATATAACGTTAACAGTAGAGGTGATGGGCTTGGAACGTTTAGGAAAAACTTTAGAAAGAATCCAACAATTGCCACATGTGATGGAAGTACGTCGAAAACGCGTGGCTTGAGTGTTGGTAATATCAAGGTTCTCCAAGTTCGCGGAGGCACGAGTAAATAAAGTAATAGCTCAATTTATAAAATTGTTATCAAATATATAAGGA
>JBIOEC010000254.1:0-2215 GCA_044445645.1 Gammaproteobacteria bacterium
GAACATTATTAATGTACACTAAATCTATCACCTCCCTTTTATTAATCCTTTTTTGCAGTTTCAGCTATGCGAGTGTTCCGGATAATGCTCCGTTTAAAAAAGTATTTATTGTGATATTTGAAAATGTGGAAGCTGAGAAGGTTTTAGCGCAACCCACTTTTGGGGCCCTCGCTAAGCAAGGCACCTATATGGATAACTTTCATGCCATTACCCATCCTTCACAACCTAATTATATCGCCCTAACTTCCGGCAGTACCCAAGGAGTCAAAGGTGACGCACCGGTGGGATTAGATAGTAGAAATATTGTGGATTTATTAGAAGCAAAAGGTATTTCATGGAAAGTGTATGCCGAGGATTATCCTGGAAATTGTGACCCGTCTCAGGCCATTGGAAAGTATGCTCGAAATCACAATCCATTTATGAGTTACAATAATATACGTAACAATCCACAACGCTGCGCACTTATTGTTAATGCCGATCAGCTTGCACAAGATCAGCAAGCAGATAATCTACCGGATTTTTCTTTTTATATTCCTAATATCGATAATAACGGTCATAACACGGGTATAGTATTTGCAGATAATTGGTTACAAACCACGATGTTACCGCGGCTTAAAGACCCTAAGTTCATGCAAGATATGCTGGTTGTTGTCACCTTTGACGAAGGCGATATTAAACACCCTACTCGGCAAAATCACATTTATACGCTGTTCTACGGAGATAAGATAAAAACTCAAACAGTGGAAACTCATTATAATCTTTATAGTTTACTGCGTACTATCGAAGACTCTTGGGAACTAGGAACACTTGGATTGAATGATTATTCTAATCCTCCTATTCAGGAAATTTTGGAAAAACCCTAATTAATAAGAATAAATTGCAGGGGCTAGCCAATCCCCTCGCAAAACCTCATCCTTTGGCCAATATAATCGCAAAAAGACACTAAAGTTTTCCTCGGGGCTTGGCAACCAATTTGATGCCAACTCCCCCTTGGGAGATTCATGCTGAATATAGATATCTAATGAGCCATCAGCGTTATAATGCAAATCATCTCGATCTCCAATTGCATAACGCTTGAGTTCATTTTCCACAAATAATTGGTCCTCATCATATAACGTTAAAGACCAAAACGCATTCACAGGCGGGATGGCGTCCTTTGGGAAATGTATTATATAGCGATTATGTCCATTCAATTTTTTGCCCTGCCCATCTTCTTGGGCCATTGGATAAATCGCGTCTTCCGCTAAATTAGCACCTAAACCATACATGGCTATCGCAGCGCGTTCATCATAATTTGTGCCATAATCACCCAGTACTGGGGCTAGCCACCAATGATTTTCCCATTGCCATGAAACTCTTGGTGTTGATGAAATTTTTCTTTGTGCGGTTTTTAAAGCATGCTCTAGCGTTTCCACATAAACAGGGGGGCGCCCTTCAAGTGAAAAAGGTTCCCCAGGAATAATACCGATACTGGCTAGCTTTAATAGCATTTCTGCATCTTCTGCAGCAGGAGGATTATCTTGCATTAGCATGGCTAAGCGATTAAAGAACGTTTCTGCATCCATTTTTGCAACTTGTTCCACCGGTGGAGTTTTCATATCTTGCTCCGGATCCACTGGCATAGGATTATCTGGGGTATACTCTGTGTTCCATTGGCTTAGTGGAATAAGCTTATATTGTTTTTGAATATTATGAACATACTCATAATCATCTGGACCATTGGTTTGGGTGCGGCCTAAAATCTACGCAATGTGTGTCGGCGATTTTATTGCAATTACATCGTCGGGTAATGTGCCCTGCCAATCTGGACCTATAATCGCAAAATTATTTTCCTCTGTTGTTCTAGTGCGAGTTCCAGGGGAGGCAATAACATTACTCCAAGCATCTAAAATAGGCATTAAATGGAAGCGTTCAAGATTGGTAGGCAGTTGTAAAATGATAGGCTCTTCAGTTAAATCTAGCCACGCGGTTGAGTAGAGTGTGTCTGCATTTGGGGAAACCACATCTTTATCCTCTGGGGTTGGGAAAGCCTCAGAATGGCTGAACTGATTGACTGGAGCACGACCTTTAGGATTGGGCTCTGGCACGTTAGTCACTACTTTTTTGGTGGCATCCATCAGTACCAAGGAATATCCATAAACATAAGCGTCTACTGCTGTATCATAAAGAGGATTATTTCCTCTTGCATAAACATATGAGGAATACATACTCGCGA
>JBIOEC010000255.1:0-2211 GCA_044445645.1 Gammaproteobacteria bacterium
AATAAGAGATATTCCAGATAGTCAAGTAAAACTTAAATATCAAGCTTGGCTCCTGAGAGCCGCACCAAGATTAACCTCTATTAGTGAAAGCCCTGATAATTTCAATTTAGAGGAATTAAAAGAGTTTAAAGAAAATTTGGAAAAAATTGGCGAATTTGTCAGAAGCGCCCCTGAACAAATTCCTCTTATCGCTGAATTAAGAAGTAGAGCAACTAATTCCAGTCAAACTATTAGTCAAAGATCTCTTATAGCAGTACCTGGACTACCAGCAGAAATCTCTTTATCAAGACAAATATTAAGTATTTTAAATGATGGTAGTCGTGATCAAGTTGCTCATTTTATTGAGCATTTTATAAGCGATTATGTCTTGCCAAGAGTTAACTTATTTACTCTTCATAAAACTCAATCCATAGGAGCTGCAAATGAACTCACGGGACTCTTAACTGAGTTCAGTTGGATGTTCGCAAATATCCTTAGGCATCCGAAAGCCCAAGATGCTATTCGTAGCTCGACAGTATTAAAAAGTAATCTCAATGATGTGCTAAAACAATATCAAACGGCGGGAGCACAGTTAATTAACGATAATCCCGAATTGATTTACTTGCAGCATCAACAATTACAAGCATTTACAAGAGACCCCTATTTTTTCAATATCGCTCATACTTTTGAAAAACCAGCTAAACAATCGCTAGGTATAATTTTTGCACTTGCTGAGCACCCTGATAATAAAGGTGTAAAACATTATGAGATTCTTCTTCAATACGATTTTAAACGCCCATTAACTAAAAATTTAGTGAATAAAATTTTAGATTATGCGAAAACCACTTATGAAGCTCAAATTCTAGATGGAAAGCATTTGCAATCTGACATCATTGAAATGCTAATAAGACGTCCGGAAGTTATTAAAATGTTGGACCAAGATAAGAAGCTGAGTCGAAAGATGCTGGATGTCCAAAACAAACTTGTGATTAGTCAAGGTCAGCATTTAGTTAAACTAGAGCATTATCTAGTATCAGAATTCTTACCTGTAGAATTTCGTGATGGAGATATGAATAATATGCGTCAAGGACGCGCATTATTTGCTCATGTCTCTGAGCTCATGACACGCGTATCGCATTTTGTTGAACTTTCTTTATTAAAAGAAACAAATAAAGATGTGAGATTATTACGAGTGGCGCAATGGCTTGAACTAGCTGAATATTGCGAAGCAAATGGTGCTCTTAGCATGGCAAGCGCTATATTGTCAGGGTTTGGTTCACAAGTACTGTCATTGTTAGTTCCTACCACTAAATTATCAACTTCTAATGCTATTAATGCTATGCAGCAGATGGCTATAGGAGTTGGTTTACCAGGTATTCGACAACAGGACCAATCGGATAGGGTTCTTTCATTCGGTGGTCTTACCGATTCTACTTTGCCCAGGAAATTGGTTATTAAGATGCAGCAACTTTACGCAAGGATATCTGCTAATGATGCAAACTTCAAAGCATATAGAGCCAATTTTGAGAAACTATATAGAAATGATAGGCCTATTTCTCCCGTTATAGCCGTATTAAGTCAGGATGTAACATTTGCGATTGATGGTAACAAAGCTAATCCTAGCGTGTCAGTAGAGTTCTTCAGAAAATTTTGGGAAACTTTATTAAAAGTTCCGCGTCCTGAGCTGAAAAAAGGCGAACAGCAAATAATTGATAACACGGCTCCTGGGTTGCATCCACTAATGGCACCTACGGTTAAGCCTGATATATCTTCTGAAGAAAGAAGCAGAGATGAGCAATATGTAACTGAATTTTTTGAGTACATTAGCGCTTCAAGTGCGGAATCCTATTCATTGACTTCATTAGAAAGCGCTCTTGCCAATAATATACTGGGTAAACTAACCAGTGTTTCTGGCGAAATAAAAAGGGATGAAAAACCCCTTGATAAAGCATATGGTTTAGAACTTGATAAGCTTAGAGATGGGATACTCCCTAAAGAGAGCAAAAAAGATGTAGCTTATATCCAAACTCATATCGAAGCTCACAGCCCTATAGCAAAAATGGCAGCTTCTATAATCAAAACCTCAGTAGAACCTCAGTCTTCAGCTGTGATTTCCCAAGCGCATATAGAGAAAGGCCGCCGTCTTTTTAATTTGGATACAGACATAGGTCGAGCACAAGATATTTTTAACTACATACTGGGAAAAGATATAAAACTTGCAGCTTATTATAA
>JBIOEC010000256.1:0-2203 GCA_044445645.1 Gammaproteobacteria bacterium
CCCATGCACTGCGCTGCTGTGCTGCATCTAACTCCATCTGATCCATAATAATGTGTAACTTATTTAAATACACGGTGCGTTCTTCACCCGCAGCTTGCGCAAAATGCCCGAGCAGACTAAATAGCGTGTCAAAGTAAATCAGATACTCTATGGATGTGGGGTCTTCTGTACGGAATGAAGGGTTAGCCTTCACTTTAGCCGCTGCATCTGTCTCAAAGGGGATTTGCGGCTTTTTCTTTAGGCTCATCAACATATCAAATACATGACCCAAAAGTAATCCGATGAGAGCACCCGGAGCGTGCGCAACAATATATCCCAATATAAAGCCTAAAATTTTCCCTAACCATGGCGTGCGCCTTCCGCCCAATAGAAAATAAAAAGCCGCTAATATAGCTATAAATGCAATGATAAGTAAACTAAAGCTCTGTAACATGGCCTAGTCGCTCATTTAGTTTTTGCCAGCAAGGTAAAGTGCCAATATCGCTCCATTCTCCTGCATAATATTCTCCCGTAATGGTATTAGCTACAATAGCTGCTTCGAACAGCGGCCGCATGACCCTAGGACCCGGTGTATAACCTGCAAAAAATTCTGCGGTATACAAAGCAATTCCACTATATGTGAATTTTTGTTTCACGTCCCCAGATAATAATTTATCGCCATCTAAACCAAAATCACCGTGTGGATGCTTAGGTGAGTTATCGACTAATACCAAGTGGGCTTGCCCTTTAAAATCCTTGGCTTTTTGAATTAGTTGCACAAAAGGATAATCTGTCCAAATATCACCGTTAACGACTAAAAATGGATCTGTGCCCAACAAGGGTAAAGCATGAATAATGCCACCTGCTACTTCTAAAGGTTCCGATTCGATTGAATAGCTAATCTGTACGCCATATTTTTCTCCGTTACCGAGTTCGTGCATAATTTTTTGTCCCATGTACGCGACATTAATCACTATTTCACGAATACCATAATTAGCGAGACGTTTAATCGTATATTCGATCAACGGATGCCCGGCAATCGGCACCAAGGGTTTAGGTAAAGTATCAGTTAAGGGCTGTAAACGCTTTCCCCGCCCTGCTGCTAAAATCATGGCGCGCATAGTTCCCTCTCGATTCTTGGAATAATTTGCTCTTGCAATAAATCGTCTAATACTGCGGCTCCTGCGAAATAAGGACAGGACGCTAAAGTATTCTGCGCTACTTGCGGCAAATCAACTAAATAACGTGGCTTATTATCACGATAGCACAAGCGTGGAAATCTTCCTAAAATTTTAAGTCCCCTTTGCAAACTCATACCATGAAACCAAAGGTTGAACTGCTCCTGTTCTATGTTGCTAGTGTTGGGTTGCTCGGCTAATAATTGATGGAATTGTGCACTCCACTGTTGTACCCGATCCCAAGACCAAGTGACATAAGCATCGCGCACCAATGACACAAAATCATAGGTAATGGGACCGATAAACATATCTTGGAAATCAATAATTCCTGGATTGTGATCGGCACAGTATAATAAATTTCGGGCATGATAATCGCGATGTACGCAGACTTGTGGTTGCATTTGCATATTTTCAATTAAAGTTTTATATAAACGCTCTAAAGACTTCTGCTGCACACTAGACAAAGATAAGTCTAAATGACGTTCTAATAACCATAGATTCATATCCGTCATTTCTTGGTAATACTCTTGTTCCACCCATGGTTTTATCGGAACTGAATAATATTCCCGGCTAGCTTGAATTCGCAATAGTGCTTGCAGGGCATCGGTATACAATGTACCCGCATTATCTTCAGTTAGCACATCGGTATACATTAGCTGAGATAATTCATTAATCAGCAAAAATCCATGTTCCAATTCCGCTGCAAAGAGAGTAGGTGCATGCAGTCCAGCTTTTTGCAAACCTTGGGCTATTGCTATAAACCGAGGATTATCTACCTTAGTAGGTGGACTATCTACCGCCAGATAAGACTGTTCTGCCTGCTGCACCCGGAAGTACCGCCGTGCACCCGCATCCCCACTTAAAGGTTCCCAGGATAGGTAATTTTGGCTCAATTGTTCACCGACCCAGGTATATAAGGCTTGTTGCCTGGAATCAGCCAAGATATTTTCACGCATCATCTTTATCCTAGGTTTTTAAACTGTTAAGCTATGCAACGTTTGGATGTTACATACCATCAAAAAATAGTATAATGAATTATATATGGA
>JBIOEC010000257.1:0-2202 GCA_044445645.1 Gammaproteobacteria bacterium
AAATTACGCGAGAAAGTTTCGGCTAAGCTAAATAAAGCGATAAGTGCTAATAGTAAAATAGTACAAGTAATCAACAGAGCAGCATACTGAATAGCAAAATAGGCTTGTAATGCTTGAAAAACAATAGTTAAAGGAATCAACATTCCTCTTACAAAATTCGGTACCGTAGTAGTCACTGTGGCGCGTATATCAGTACCAAATTGCTCTGCAGCTGTAGTGATAGTCAAAGCCCACATTCCAGTCCCAAAGCCCAAAAAGAAGATCCCCCAATAATATGTATAGGCACTGTATCCACTACCGTTCAGCAAAATAATACTCGTAATAATGGTAAATATAATAAAGCACGCCAAGGCTTTTTTCCGGGATTTTAATAATTGACTGAGTAGACCACTTCCGATATCCCCTAAGGCAATACCGGCATTACATAACATAATACATCTACCTGCACTAATGGGATCAGTAATCTGCATACTCGTGGCAATTTCTGGAGAGAATGAAGCAACGATGCCCACAATAACCCATAGTGGTACTCCCAATAAAATACATTTCAGGTAGCGCATGAATAATTCTTTGCTTTGAAATAACATGAGAAAGTTACCCGCAGTATGAGTTGCGGCGCGCATTTTAATAAACAAGGGTGAATCTACTAATTGGAAACGCAACAACAATAATACTAACCCCATCCCTCCCCCGATAAAATAAGCAATCCGCCAATTGGTCAAATCTGCCACATAAAATCCTGCGACTGCACCTAAAGCACCGGAAGCTGCTACCAATAAAGTTCCATAACCACGATATTTTTGCGGTAAGGATTCACTCACTAAGGTGATACCCACTCCTAACTCACCAGCTAAACCTATGCCAGCAAAGAAGCGGATCCATGCGTAACTATCAACGTCCTGCACATAGCCATTAAGAATATTTGCCACGGAATATAATAAAATAGATCCAAATAAAACTGAGATACGCCCTCGTTTATCTCCTAATATTCCCCATAAAATCCCGCCTATGAGCATGCCCAACATTTGCATATTCAGAATATAGATACCTTGCTCTTGCAAAGCTGAACCGGAAAAGCCTAAATCGATCAAACTTTCGACACGCACAATACTGAATAGAGTAAGATCATAAATATCTACAAAGTATCCCAATGCAGAAATAATCACACCTAAATATATAGAACTGCTTTTTATATTACCTTCCGCGGCTGCAGGCTGGATATTCATAAACAAACTTTCCTGAAAATAATTTTATTTCTGAGCTTTTTGTGAGAACAATCAAATTTTAGAATACCGATTTAATAATTGGGTACCCATTCATTGTTGCATCTGATTTTACTCTGAACTTGCCGGAGATTCTAGAATAACTTTATTTTTAACCACAATATATACCCACAGCGTTTGATATAGTTATTATCCAAACATCTTTACTATTACTGTGAGTAAAATTCTACTCTGGCGGCTTTTCTTCTTTAAATTGCAGGTGTTTATTATAATAATGTGGATTATGGATAATTCCAATCGGATTACCACAGGGATCGCGCAACTGTGCTACATAAATATTCTCCCCCACATGCGTCACAGGAGACGTTACGACAGCTCCCATTTTCGTAAAAGTCTCGAAAACCTGATCAATTTCAGGCCCTACTTCCCAATACCCAATCACTCGGTCTTGGTCAGTTTCAGTCAATGGCATTATGCCCAACTCAAAACCTGCACCAATGGTAAACCCCGTATAGAAAGGCATTTCAAAGTTTGGGTTAACACCCAATAACTTTTTATAGTACTCTACTGCGCAAGGCAGATCAGGTACTTTATAGATAATGGTAATTAATGCCTTAAAAAGTGACATGCTTATTCTCCCATGTACGTCTGAAGTAGAACCAGTTTACTGCAAATGCCCCTGGGAGGATTGGAAAAATGGAAACTCATTATATTGAATAGAAGATGGGGTAAATCCAACGATATCTTTACAGTCATTTATCAAATGCGATTGATCATAAAACCCATAGTCTAGTGCAGTCGTGCTCCAATTAATTTTTTGGAGTTGGTCCCATTTTAATGATTTTAGAAGTTGCTGCATTCTTAGCATACGGCAAAATGTTTTTGGATCAAGGCCAAGGTGCATTCTGGAAAGCCTGCTAAGGTATTGACGAGTTACTCCCAGTTCATCCGCAACATGACTGATTTTAATGGCAATCGG
>JBIOEC010000258.1:0-2193 GCA_044445645.1 Gammaproteobacteria bacterium
CCCTAATAAAGATGTTGATGGTTTTACCGTGCGCAATGTAGGGCTCTTGCATTCTAACCGCGACTGTATTGAACCAAGCACCCCTAAGGGCGTGATGATTTTGGTCAAAAAAGTTTTGGGTGATAATCTTTCCGGCAAAAAAGCTGTAGTAATTGGTAGGTCGTTGATTGTTGGTAGGCCAATGGCTAGTATGTTGCTCAAAGAAGATTGTACGGTTACGATCTTGCATTCTAAGTCGTACGATATTATTGAAGAATGTAAATCAGCTGATATTCTAATCAGTGCGGTAGGAAATCCAGAATTCATTGATGAAAAATATATTAAGCCAGGGGCATGTGTGATTGATGTTGGGATAACTCGGGTAGAAGGAAAGATTAAAGGTGACGTTAACTTTGAATCAGTATCTAAAGTTGCTGGCTTCGTTACGCCAGTCCCTGGAGGCGTTGGCCCGATGACAGTCGCTTGCATGCTGGAAAACACGGTGAGGGCTGCCTGTAAAATAAAAGGAATCAAGTTGGCGGCATGATCAAAGAACTTTACTTATTTGCCAAATCAGTAGGCTTAGCCATTAGGGATTTGGTTAACCATGAGGGACTGGAGCATGCGGGGTATTTATCATTTCTTTTGATGTTGACGATTTTCCCCTTCCTGGTGTTCTTCATGGCAATTTTGGGGTTTGTGGGTAATGTTGAATTATCTGAGAAATTACTTGAGATAATAACGCACAGTAACTGGGCGGAATTTATCACGGCGCTTAAACCGAGGATTATTGAGATTACCTCTGCACCTCCGCAAAGTTTGCTAACTATTGCCATTGTCAGTGCCATTTGGACGGCATCGTCAATATTTGAAGGGATCAGGACGATACTTAACAAAGCGTATCGCATCCATTCATATCCAGCTTATATTTTTAGAAGGATGTTTAGTATTTTAGAATTTATTGTAGCTATCGTGGTGATTTCGATATTCCTATTTGTTTTAGTTATACTGCCAACCATCTGGCAGATGGTGGCGCAATTTCTAACTTATGGTGATACACCGCTCCTTAGCTTTATTTCGAAAGAAGGGGACGAATTGAGAACTTTACTGTTATTAGTATTTGGTTTTTGCGTAATTAGTGCGAGTTATTATTTTCTGCCTAGTCGCAGGCACCGTTTACGCTATACTATACCTGGAACGATAACTGTGATGATTGCGTGGGGGGTGTTCTCGTGGTTATTCAAATTTTATTTGAGTAACTTCCCGCAGGTTAATTTGATCTATGGTAGTATTGCTGGGATAATAATTGCCCTGTTATTTTTCTATGTTTGTAGTATAATCTACATCTTCGGGGCGGAGTTTAATTACCATCTCGAGCAAACACTATTTAAAAGGAAAAAGTGATGTCTGATATCGGTATTTTTATTCCTACGCGCATGGGTGCGGTAAGGCTTCCTAATAAGCCAATGGCTTTAATCTGCGGCAAACCAATGTTGGAGCACGTTATAAATCGTGCGCAAGAAGCAAAGATTGCTGATGTGGTCATTGCCTCGCCAGATCAGGAGCTAGTGGATTTTGCCAAAAAACTTGGTGTGAATGCGGTGTTGACTGACGCAACTTTAAAGACCGGCACTGACGCGGTGCATCAAGCTTATAAAAAATCAGGCAAAAAATATAAATATATTGTTAACTTGCAAGGCGATATGCCAATGGTCAAGACTTCAACCATTACATCTGTAATTGAGGCGCTGAGGAACTCGTCAGCAGATATTTCAACTGCTGCGCACTTAATAACTGACCCTGCCGAAGTTACTAACCCCAATGTGGTTAAGGCGGTGATTGGTGGGAATGGTAAAGGTCTATATTTTTCTCGTACATCTAACTTCCCATATGGGGAAGGGGATTATTATCACCATTTAGGTATTTACGCATTTAAAGAGAACGCGCTGGAGCGTTTTGTAAACCTCCCACAATCAGAATTAGAGAAAAGAGAGCGTTTAGAGCAGCTTAGAGCACTAGAGAATGGTATGACCATTGAAGTGGTTAAGGTGAATGACCATGCAATTGGGATTGATACTGAGGCCGATTTACAACTCGCCAATTCTAGAATGGCTGCTGCCTGATTCGTGCTTTATGCAAAAAAACCATTGGCTAACCGCCAATAACCTTGTAAATTACCCATGTAATGAGGGTAAGATATGACTACTATAGATC
>JBIOEC010000259.1:0-2182 GCA_044445645.1 Gammaproteobacteria bacterium
ACTCAGGAACAAGACCGGAATTAGGCCACTTGTGCCAAGTTATTATGTGGTGCGTGATTTGTGCATTTTGTAACTCTGAGTGGGCGATGAGGCTCCTGGACCTACAGATTAAACTGCATTAGCTCAAATGAGGGTGGAGAAAAGTCCAACCAGTGTTCCCAGCATACAAATAAATTAAACCTGGAAACAATTTGCTTTCCGGTGATCGTTTTGCGAATGCAGAATCCTTCAACTAGGTTTCATATACTGTTTGCCCGAGTCTTGGGTTCTCGATGAGCATGTCCTGCTGCACCTGGCGTGATGTCTGGCTTTTGGCGCCGGATTTGCCTTTGCCTAAACGGTGAGTAAACGTCAGACTAACACGCCGTTTTCGGCCGTGTTTATGAAGCCGATTTTCGTATTAGCTCCCGGGCCCAAGCGATTAATTCAGTTTTGTAAGAACAATATCTTTTAGAGGGGTTATGATTAAGGGGTATCTTTCCAAAATCACGTCGCTTTCGTCTATGCTGTATTCTTTATCCGGACTCAGACTAAAATGACTGAGCAAGAAATACACATTTAGAATTAATGTATCCATGATGGATAAATCATTCTGCGTGCTTAGGAAGCTTTGTATTATTACAAATTTGGAATCACCGATTTTTTTAGCAGCGTCTGAAAAGCCATATTTGGGTAGAATCTGCACTTGCTTGTTATCCACCATTTCATTCATAATTTTTTGAAGGAACATTTTGACATTTGGGGCGACCCGGAACCCAAGCATTAACTTGATGTACATGATATTTGGAGATGCCACAATACGAGATTCATAAGCCGTAGTGAATGGGTCGTCCTGAACTTCCACATGGACAAACCAATATAGTTCAGCTCGCTTGGGCTGATGGTCAAAAATAGAATTGGCTATTTTGGTCTCAATTAGATTGGGTTTACTACTAGATGTAACGTAAACTAAGTTGGTAGATAATAATGGCTGATCGTTATCACTTATGAGCGCTTGGAGTTGCGGAAACACATTTGCAGTATCAACAAATGTGTTAGCATGCGCGGTTATATTGTTTACTCGGTACCAAACATACATGGTAAAAGCATAGAGGATTCCCAGCATCAAAGTGACCCATCCGCCATGTGTAAATTTTTGCAAGTTTGCAATGAGGAAGGAGCCTTCAATGGTTAAGTAGGTCATAAAAATTAAAATGACCAGTATTTTGTTAACTCTATGAACATAAAGATATGCGGTGACTAAAAAGGTAGTCATTAGCATGGTGATAGTTACTGACAAGCCGAATGCTGCTACCATATTATCGGAGCTGCGGAAGCCCAATACCACCCCACAACAAGCCACCATGAGCAGCCAGTTCATGGCAGGGACATACATTTGACCACGTATATTATTGGGAAAAATAATTCGCATTTTGGGCCATAAACTGAGCCTTATCGCTTCTGTAATAAGCGTAAAAGTGCCGCTTAGCAAAGCCTGGCTTGCAATAACAGTAGCAACGGTAGCTATGATAATCGAAGGAAGCAAGAACCATCCTTTTACTAATCCGAAAAATGGGTTTAATGTATCGGCTTGTTGGCCTAAATGATTCATTAGCCATTGTGCCTGACCCAAATAGCAGAGCACTAAGCATATTTGAATAAAAATCCAGCTTATTCTGATATTGTTTCTGCCGCAATGGCCCATATCACTATAGAGCGCTTCAGCTCCCGTAGTGCATAAAAAAACTCCGCCTAGTAGGTAAAAACCACGAGGATAATGAGCAATCATGTCATAAGCTCTAATGGGATTAAGGGCCTTAAGAATCGCATAGTTTTGTATTACGCCATTGATCCCTAAAATTCCAATCATAGTGAACCACAGTAGCATTACGGGGCCAAATATTTTTCCTATAAAAGAAGTGCCTGCCCGTTGTATTAGGAAAAGCAAAACCAAGATGATTAATACAATAGGTATAACAGGTATATTTGGATGGATCATTTTCAACCCTTCGATTGCCGATGTGACCGAAATAGGAGGCGTAATTATGCTATCGGCTAGTAAAAAGCTGGCCCCAAGAATTGCGGGTATAACTAGATATTTACCATACCTTTTAATCAGTGCGTACAAAGAAAATATTCCCCCTTCACCATGATTATCGGCTCTTAAGGTGATAATTATATACTTGATGGTGGTCTGAAAGAT
>JBIOEC010000260.1:0-2180 GCA_044445645.1 Gammaproteobacteria bacterium
GCTCCGTACTGATCCAGTTCTCAGATTTCTGGTCGTGGCGATTGCCTTTTATGGCATGAGTACTTTTGAAGGTCCGGTAATGGCGATAAAATCTGTAAATGCCTTAAGCCACTACACCGAATGGACGATCAGCCACGTGCACTCCGGTGCTTTAGGATGGGTAGCATTAATTAGCTTTGGTGCACTTTACCACATGATACCAAGATTATGGGGCAGAGAAGAAATGTACTCAGTGCGCCTGATCAGTTTACATTTGTGGTTAGCAGCCATCGGCATAGTGCTTTATATCACCTCGATGTGGGCAGCAGGGATTATGCAAGGTTTGATGTGGAGAAGTTATGACGATATGGGCTTTTTGCAATATTCATTTGTAGAAATAGTCTCCTCACTTCACCCCCTTTATGTCACCAGAGCAGTCGGTGGCTGTTTCTTTTTAGCCGGAGCTTTAATCATGTCTTATAACGTTTTTAAAACCGTCCGTACCAATGAAAGGGTAGCCTGATGCAGTTCAATCACGGAACTATTGAGAAAAATTTATTCATCCTGTTGGTACTGATGATGATCGTCACCTCAATTGGCGGCATCGTTGAAATTTTTCCCTTATTCATTAAAGATATTACCATCGAACGCGTCCAAGGTATGCGCCCCCATACCCCTCTTGAACTTGAAGGGTTTAGAATTTACAAACGTGAAGGCTGCTACGGTTGTCACAGCCAACAAATTCGTGCCCTCCGCGATGAAGTAGAGCGTTACGGGCATTATTCGCTAGCTGCAGAAAGTATGTATGACCACCCGTTTGCCTGGGGCTCGAAAAGAACCGGCCCGGATCTAGCCCGCGTCGGTGGTAAATATTCCGATGATTGGCATGTTGAACATTTAATTCACCCACAATCACTCGTGCCGGAATCAATCATGCCAAGTTATAGGTTCATTAGCATCCGTCCACTCAACACTTCCGACCTACCGCACTTAATGAAGGCTCATAAATTAGCCGGCGACCCCTATACCGATGAAGACATCCAGAAATATGCAGCCGATGTTTTAATTCAAGATGGTATTAACCAAGATGCCACAGCAATTGCCGATTTCCAAAAACGCTACCCAAATGCTTTTGTCAGAAAGTTTAACCGCAAATCCGAAGAGCTTACCGAAATGGATGCTTTAGTCGCTTACTTACAGAGCTTAGGAAATCGCGTCGATTTCAAAACCAATAAAGGTAGAGATTGGTGATGTACGATTACTTAAAAATTGCTATTCTATTACTACTATTTACGGCAAGTATCTTCATTGTGTTTTGGGTTTTCCGACCGGGAACCACAAAACGCTATAAAGAATTTAGTAAAATACCTTTGAAAAACGATTTTCATTTAGAAGGAAAAAAGAGCAGTGAACGAAAAGGAAAACGAAAAAAAGCAAAAAAATAAAGATCACCAAACCACCGGACACGAGTGGGACGGCATCCAAGAATTCGACGCGCCCGACCCCCTATGGCTGCGCTATACTTTTTACATTGCCCTGTTTTTCAGCCTTTGCTATTGGCTTTTATATCCGTCTTGGCCAAGCCAGTACTCAAATGGAATCTTAGATTGGAATGAGTATTCACAACTGGATAAATCTTTGGAAGACATCACCAAAGTGCGCAACCAATATTTGGAAGAATTTAATAAACTCTCTTTCGAACAAATCAAAGCCGACCCCAAACTCTACAAATTTGCACTGGCCGGAGGAAGAATTGCTTTCCTAAATAATTGCTCACAATGCCATGGTGTGGACGGTAGCGGCAATAAAGGTTATCCGAACTTAACCGCAGGTGCCTGGCTCTGGGGTGGTAAAATTGACGATATTTACCAAACCATTAAATACGGCATCCGCTCAGAACATGACGATACTCGCCAATCACAAATGGCCGCTTTCGGTAAGGATAAAATTATTCCACTTGAAGATGTCGACATACTTACCAATTATGTTTTCAATCTTGCCAAAAAAGGGGTAGATAATGACCCAAACGGCAAAGCACTATTCTTACAAAACTGCGCCTCCTGCCATGGTAGCGATGGCCAGGGTAACCATGAGTTTGGCGCACCCGCCCTTAACCATGCCACCTGGCTCTACGGCGGAGACACCGCAACTATCCACGACACCATTTACTACGGACGCGGTGGCGTCATGCCATATTGGAC
>JBIOEC010000261.1:0-2166 GCA_044445645.1 Gammaproteobacteria bacterium
ACATAATATTGTTTTAACAAAGAATTATGTAGGTTAAAACATGGTTGCACAAATACTCGATGGCGCAAAACTCGCTAAACAAATTCAGCATGAAATTAAAGACAAAATTATCGAAAGATCCGACCAAGGCTTTCATCCTCCAGGTATTGCCGTGATTTTATTAGGTGACAATCCTGCCTCACACTTATACGTCACTAAAAAAATCAAAACTTGCCAAGCAGTAGGAATGCATTCCTTTCCCTACTTTTTGCCAAGTACCACTACGCAAGATGAATTGCTTGCGCTTATAGACAAACTTAATCAAGATCCAACGGTACATGGAATTTTAGTGCAACTCCCTTTACCTTTGCATATTTGCACTGCTGCTATTACTGAGCACATTAAGCCAGAGAAAGATGTTGATGGTTTTCACCCTTACAATATAGGACGTCTAGCTTTACGCCAGCCTGGACTCCGCCCCTGCACACCAGCAGGTATTATGCGACTACTCGATGAAACAGAAGTTGAATTGATTGGCAAACATGCAGTAATTGTAGGCGCGTCAAATATTGTCGGACGGCCTATGGCTTTAGAACTTTTATTTGTAGGCGCAACGGTTACTGTCACCCATCGTTTTACTGTCGATTTACCCGCTCATATTCAGCGTGCAGATATTCTTATTTCAGCAGTTGGTAAACCCAATTTAATTGCCGGAGAGTGGGTAAAAGAAGGCGCGATAGTTATTGATGTAGGGATTAATCGTTTGGATAATGGTGAACTGGTGGGTGATATAGAATTCGAGGTTGCAAAAGAACGTGCATCTTGGATCACGCCTGTTCCTGGCGGAGTGGGACCTATGACAGTTGCAACTTTATTGCATAATACATTGTTGGCAGCGGAGAATAATCCTTAAAGGTTGCTCTCCCCTATGACAATGATTCCAAACCGTCAACTTTTTCCACTCTTGCTCATTATCTTCATAGATAGCATGGGATATTTTATTGCTATTCCAGTGCTTGTACGCATTTTAAGTCCGGAAAATGCTTTACTTGCAGACAGTGTTAGCGAAACCACACGGAATTTATTATTTAGTTTAGCCTTAGCAATCATGCCATTAGCCGCCATTATAAGTCGTCCCATTATGGGCCATTTATCCGATCAATTTGGTCGCAAAAAAACTCTTGCGATATGTCTAGTAGGTTCAGGAGGTGGATTTTTAATCACCGCTTTGGGAATGTCCATAAGTAGTTTTGCTTTAATCGTGCTAGGACGATTAATCAATGGCGTTGCCGCGAGTAGTCAGGCCATCGCGCAAGCAGCCATTACTGATCTCACTGCAGGAAAACGCAAAGCGTTTTTCTTAAGCATTAATGCATTAGCCATGACTTTTGCCATGGCCGGAGGTTCTGCATTAGGTGGTATTTTATCTGATCCTGCTTTAGTCTCGTGGTTCTCAGATAGCACACCTTTTTATGCAGCATTACTTTTAGTAATTGTTGCTTGGTTTTTGTTGATCTACTCTTTTTCTGATACACCGTATTTACCTGAAACCACAAAAAGCATCTCTCTATTTTCTGCTTTCCGTCAATTATTAACTCCAGCAGAATCAGCTCAACTGCGTTGGTTACTGATAATATTTTTCCTGCTAGAACTTAGCTGGAGTTTATATTATCAAGCAGCTCCTTTATCCTTCAGTGAATATTACGGCACAGATGCAACATCCATTGGTTTGTTTATGGGATATGCTGGTTTATGGATGTGTATAGGCTTAGGTATTGTGTATGGCGGTTTATTGCGTTTTGCTAATTTGCCTAATGTATTAATGTATTGCATGACAACATGCACCTTAGGTGCTGTATTATGCGGATATTTAGCAGATTTTTCTGGTCAATGGTGGGTATCTATTCCTATTGTACTTGGCGTAGGTATGGGCTATACCACGTTGCTCACTTTAATGTCTAATATTGCAGATATAAAACAACAAGGCATTTTAATGGGACTGGCGGGCGCTACTCTAGCTTTTGCTTGGTTAATTACCGGCTCTTTAAGCGGCATTTTAGTTAATATATTTCCGTCGTTACCCTTGCACGCCAGTGGTTGGCTAATGGCACTTGCATTTGTTTTAGCATTTACCTGGTATAAAAGATTTGCAAACCATCCACGCTAAAATCTGTTATGTCTTATTTC
>JBIOEC010000262.1:0-2158 GCA_044445645.1 Gammaproteobacteria bacterium
GCCTAACGGGAAGATAGAAAAAGATGATAAAGAATGGGCAATGCATGCCAAGTGATTTAACCTGGCGGTCCACAGCGTCGCGCCAGAAGGCGGCGCGTGACCGCCGCATTCGTAGTAGAGTGTCCATCTATGGTTAAAATTAAAAACATTATTTTGCTCTGTATAATGGCCCTGCAAATGATTGCCTTTATTGGTTGCGTACCAAATTATTGGCATAAACCAGGTGGCCCATATTATTTCCAGAGTTTTATAACATACCAGGGTTTACGTCCAAATAGAGAAATAACCGAAGATGAAGCACTCAAGCTAGCGAGCCAAGGATATGCATATGCGGTCGCATCTTTTAATGAAAATGGACAACCAACTTATATTGAACGACGCTACAGGGGCAAAGTTGATAAATATGATTTTTTCTACGAAAACGGACTTGATCATTTTTCTAAAATAATATCAGAAGATGCTGACGGAGAAAAGAAAGTGTATTTTTATGGCCAGAAAAAAGGATGGGTGAAGATACCTTAACGATACTTTAAAGGTTTAAGAAACTGTCGTCGAATTTTCAATCGTGCGTTTACCGCCGTTAGCTTTCAACCTGCGCCTCGACAGCGACGCGCCAGAAGGCGGCGCGTCAGCCGCGCGTTCCTACGGCGCTTCGCGCCGTAGGAATGCGGCGATAACTCGCTAATTGCCTTAAATCACGGCGCAAGCGAAAGACGCGCCGTAGGAACCAGGCAATCAACATCGACGCCCGCTACGCGGGCAGCGAGTTATCGCCGCATTGGTCCATGTTCCCGACACAGGAGGTGCTCCGTTATGAACAATGCTCTGATGCGTATATTATTATTGCTATTTCTTGCCTTCATATTTAGGTTATGGGCTGGCCACGATAATTCAATTCAAAGCAGATATATTATTTTACTTGCAGGGTTACTTTTTTCTCTATATCTAACATTTCGTTCATCCAAATTTGGAATAATAGGAATAATTTTGCTGCCTCTTTTCTTCGCAATAGGATACGTTTTCTCGGACCAATACTCTGAATTTGCAAAGTTTAAATTACCTATAGTAATCGCGCTGTCACTTGTTGTCTTTCTGGTTTCGGCTTATAAAATTTATAAACAACGCTCTGCCAACAGAAAATAATGATTCTGACAGTATTAGGCTAGGCATGCAATCTCACATGCTTGCCAGTTATCATCGTATACCCCAGGATATATAATGTAGTAAGAAGAGTAGATGTATATTGGTTTGTCTATGAGATGAGAGTATGCGGGATGTTTCCCGCAGCTATTCATCCAACCTGCCGGTCCACAGCGACGCGCCAGAAGGCGGCGCGTGACCGACGTGTTAGCTTGCATACGGAGGGTCTTAAATGCGCACTTTCACTGCACTTATTTTGCTAGTACTATTTTATTCAATAGCAAACGGCCAAAGTAAAGTTGATATTGACAGTGCCAGAAAGATGGTTGCTGAAAAGAAATATTTCAGCGCGCTGCAAATAGTCTCACCGTGTTTGAGTGTGAAAAATTCTGGTGAAATATCGAACTTGGATGACTGTCTCTATTTTGGAGAAGAGATTGCCATGCAAGCTGTTGCTGATATGTCTGTAAAATACAATAAGTCCATAGCGGAAATACGGAAACTAGATAAGCCTTACGAGCACAACTATTATGAGAATAAAAAAAATGAGCTGGAGAATCAGCTTGTCAAACCGTTTTTAGACTTGGGCGTTTCGCCTTTTTATTCCGAAATAGGAGGTGATTGGACATACAATCATGAGTTTTTTACAACCCTTAACAATCAACTCCCGAATTCAAAATATCGGGAAGAAGTGGAATATGTATTGTTTAGTTCAAGTCCGAGTGCAGTTACCAGTCAATGGGAACTTTGGGTATCTGGATTAGAACAATATATAAAACGCCATCCGACTGGCAAATTTTCATTACGAGCAAAGTTAGATTTAGCTCGACTTTACGATGACTTATGGTATATAGCAAACCCTGCCTATGTTGAAGACGCTAAAAAAGACTTAATGGGTGTCAAGCCCATTCTTAGTTGAAATTCGGTAGCGGCTCCTTGATGACTGCATCAGGCAACCACTGCCTCCTTTCCGATTCCCTGGCCCATTGCTCGCTGTATTTCGCGCTGTAACGCAACC
>JBIOEC010000263.1:0-2154 GCA_044445645.1 Gammaproteobacteria bacterium
TACTAAAATAAACCTATTTTCAGTATCATACCCCAATGTTATTAGCATTCAATTCTAAGCCCAATATTGGCATTACTTACGAAAAACTTGCCGAATAAATAAAATTATAGTATGATAACTTCCTAACAATAGTCTTATTGGAGATGTTTTATGACTGCTGAAACCCTTGTGCCCGTGTTACCCGCCTTTCCTAGGGCTGAAAGCACAGGTCTAATAATTGATTGTGCGCTTACTAATATACAACCCGTGTTTGAAGCTAATCTGGAACGTGCCATCACTAAAGATGAAAAAGGCCTCATCAATCCAGACATAATGGCGCAATTTCTGGCACAAGTGCAAGAATTATCTGACGAATATATGTTTGCAAAAGGCATTCCTGTAGAGCCAGGGGAGACGCTCAAAGCAAGATATGCCAGAAATAAACAAGCATATGAAGAAACAATGTCCACTCTTATGCAGTTACTTATGGATTTTAATCCAGATGATGTGGGTATCTTGGCTGAGCTGCCTAAGGCCGACAAAGACATTTATAAATTCTTTACCGATCAATATTTAACTCCTGAAGATTTACAACAAATCGCACGTGCTGAAAAAAATCCTATGGCAGCTAGATTGGCAAGAATTCAGACGGGATCGATAAAATGGGAACAACTAACTTCACCTCAACGTGCTGGATTATTACAGGATGCTCGTCAATACATAGAGAATTTAAGGCAGCAGCATGATGGGGTATCACAAGTATCTAATTTTACCACGTTTTATTTTGGCTTGGCAGGACCTTTTGATATGACTTATCTGGATTGTACAATTACAGTGCCATGTGATTGGGAATCAGCAGAGTTATTTGTTAAATTAGTGGCTAATGACTCGTTAGATCTTAGCATGCGTGCAGCTTACACACATTTTCGTAAAGATCGTAGAGTTATAAATTTTAACCAACTTGTTGTGCATCCTTATGATGCAAAAAAATCTGAAAAAGTCTCATATTTAGATGACAATGATATAAGAAAACTAAAAGAAGCGGGGACTGACCCCGATGAGCCTAACGACCGACTAGAGTGTATTCAGGCAGGTGTAGCAAAGTGGGATATCGATAGGTTTCTAAAAGGCGGATTAAATACATCGCAACGGGCTTTGTTAGTATTGGATGCATATAAACACTTAGTTGAATCCTCTGGGGAGTCAATCCAGATAGAAGGATTTGACTCTTATCATTTTGGTTTACCCACGGCGTTTGATATTATTTATCAAGGGCATAGAGTTACAGTGCCGAATGATTGGGAATCAGCGCTACTGTTTGTTAAATTAGTCGCAAATGAATGTCTGCTCGAGGAAATACAAAGAGCTCAAGAGGCTGACCGCACAGATTTTAATCAGTTTGTTGTACATCTTCATGATTCTCAAAAATTAGATGTGGATGCTGCGTCTCACACACTCTTGGCCCAGTTACCCGTTTTAATTAATAGACGCATTATGGGTAATGCCATACATGTATCTATGGGTAATGCCATGCAGGTATCTGAAGAGCCATCAGAAAGCGCATCAATACCCGACTCCAGAAGTTCAGTAGGGCTTGATAATATAACTGAGGAAGATGCAGATTTTCTGGCAAAGCAAATCCGTTTGTTAGCAGATTATTGTCATCTGAATAAAAAAAGCCAACATCTTCGCGTTGTGCTTAAAGATACTCTTTTTAAACCAGAGTTTCTAGAGCACTATTTTCCTAACGATTATTTAACATCAACACAAAGAGCTAAAGAAAAATATGCTGACCCATTAAAGGCCGTTAGTAAAGGCTTAGAAAGGTATAAAAGCAAGGAACTTAAACCTGAGCAAGTATGCCGATTATTCGCTGACATATGCAAGATTGCTAAACAGCAATTAGAAGATTCTCAGCTTTTTTCTGAAATAGAATTTGTACCCGATTATAACCTGATTGCTAAAGATTATTTTGGTTGGAATGTCGAAATTTGCATTAGAGTTTTTAAGGATGGCAGAGTTTCAGATGATTCTATATTTGCCGCAACTCCAGAGGGACTACAGGAGTTTGGAGAAAAAGTTACTACTAATCCTAAGGACTCTTTACTGAAAAATATTGGAGCCATGATAACAGGTAGTTCCAGTAAGGACTCATCTTCAGTAGAGTATAAATCA
>JBIOEC010000264.1:0-2151 GCA_044445645.1 Gammaproteobacteria bacterium
ATATATTAATACTGTGATAAATCAAGAATGGGAGCTGATGCGCGATGGCGAAATGAGTACAAAGGCCCAGTCTTTATTAGAAAATATGTATTCCATTTTAGAAAATTATATACCCAAGGGAAATAATGAGCGCATTTTTTATCAACAAGTGTTGGATAGCTATAATGGCGCTTTACGCGCACGAGATCATCGTATAAATGCCTCAAATAGTATAATTCCAGATTCTTTTTTTGCTATCATTGTGTTGAATTTGTTACTTTTGATTATCGCTATTTGCTTAGTAGAAGAACAATTTAAAAAACCAGAGGTGATATTTCTAATTCTAGTCAGTATTATGGTAGGCACTAATTTGTCTTTAACGATGATATTGGATTATCCTTTTTCTGGCGAGTTTTCTATTAGCAGTAAACCCTTTACGCAAGGTATTTTAGGCCCCCTATATCAAGGCTCATTTTAAGCTAGAAAAGCAGTTGCGCGGATTTCTAGGTTTAATGTTCCCGAGTGCTTAAAAACTGAATACCTGGCCAACGTTCCATCGTCAGTTCTAAGTTTACTCGTGTAGGCGCCAAATACGTCAGATGCTCACTACCGTCTAGTGCTAGATTATCATGCGCTTTATTTTTGAAATCCTCTAACATTTTATTATCTTCACAATAAATCCACCGTGCTTGATTTACATTGATATTATCATAACTACACGCCACACCATATTCATACTGCAAGCGATGTGCTACTACATCAAATTGTAATATGCCTACAGCACCTAATATCAAGTCATTATTCCGCAAGGGTCTAAATAACTGGGTAGCACCTTCTTCAGATAATTGCACTAAACCTTTCAAGAGTGCTTTCATTTTTAAAGGATCACGTAAAACCACTCTTCTAAATAATTCCGGGGCAAAATTAGGGACACCCGTAAACTTTAATTCCTCTCCCTGCGTAAAAGTATCACCAATTTGAATGGTGCCATGATTATGTAAACCAATAATGTCGCCTGGCCAAGCCTCTTCAACTTGTTCGCGTTCTGCGGCCAAAAATGTTAGAGGATTATTGATTTGTATATCGCGATGAGTGCGCACTTGATACATTTTCATGCCTTTAGAAAACTTTCCAGAGCATACGCGCATAAATGCAATGCGATCGCGATGAGCAGGATCCATATTAGCTTGAATTTTAAATACAAATCCAGTCAATTTTTCTTCTTGTGGTTTAACTTCACGTTGATCAGTTTGTCGTGACAAAGGTGCTGGTGCATACTCTACAAATGCATCTAATAATTCTTGTACGCCAAAATTGTTAATAGCGGAACCAAAAAATACTGGAGTTATTTCACCTTTAAGAAATTTCTGTAAATCAAATGGGTCAGTAGCTCCTTGAACTAATTCTAATTCATCTCGTAAATTATCTAGTTGATGAACCAGTAAATTGGCAAGCTCCGGATTATCAATCCCTTTTATAATCCGTGCGGCTTGAACTTTTTCGCGTTTTCCAGATTCATATAAATGTACTTCATCTTTTAAAATATGATAAATACCTTTGAACTCTTTGCCCATACCAATCGGCCAAGTAATCGGGGCACACTGGATCGATAAAACTTTTTCAATCTCATCTAATAATTCAATCGGTTCGCGGCTATCTCGATCTAATTTGTTAATGAAAGTAATAATTGGTGTAGTGCGTAAACGACATACGTCCATTAATTTTATGGTGCGGGTTTCTACACCTTTTGCGGCATCAATTACCATTAATGCTGAATCCACCGCAGTTAAAGTACGATACGTATCCTCAGAAAAGTCTTCATGTCCTGGTGTATCGAGTAAATTTAGGATACATTCGCGATAAGGAAACTGCATCACCGAAGTCGTTACCGAGATACCGCGTTGTTGCTCTAAAGCCATCCAGTCGGACGTCGCATGACGCGAGGCTTTGCGCCCTTTTACTGTGCCGGCTAATTGGATTGCACCACCGTATAGCAGCAGCTTTTCAGTAATGGTGGTTTTTCCTGCATCGGGATGGGAAATAATAGCAAAGGTGCGGCGTTTCTCTAAAGGCGTCATATTCTATTTTCCAGTTGAATTGATAGTTTGCCAGGCTTGCCACAACTCTTTTTTATAAGCAGGCTGGATTGCTAATTCTTGCAAAGTATAAGTA
>JBIOEC010000265.1:0-2122 GCA_044445645.1 Gammaproteobacteria bacterium
GCTATCAAGAATTATATCGAAAATCACAACCAAAATCCGCAGGTATTTGTATGGACTGCACCGGTGGCACAAATTTTGTCAAAAATAGCCAAATGTAAAGAAGCGTTGGACGCACTACACTAGCAGGCAATTTCATCCACTATTAAGACATGCGGATAAAATACCTGACGGCGAGGTCAGACGATACCCAAGCGTTTTTTACCTGTCGTGCCTTTAACTCTCCACATTTCAAGGTTGTGACACCCCAAAGTAAACGTCTCGCCAAAGCATTATTTTTTTGACGAGACGTTCGTGCTGAGGTCCAGGAGAAATTATTTTTCCGGGCCGTTCTCGTCAAACTGCTCTCGCATGTGTTCACGAAACTGGTCAAATTTGCTGTCCTTTTCCTTTTGGATAATCTTGAACTTTTCGATCTGCTCTGGGGTAAGGATTGCGCGAAGCTGCTTAGCTATTTGTGCACGTTGCACAGCCAGATCCGCCTCAACGCTCGCAACTTTTGCTGCTTGAGCGCGAATCGCGGCCTCGTCAGCACTCCCTGATTGGATCAGCGTTCGCATTTCACGCTTCTCGTTTATCAGTTTACTAAAGATCGGCTTAAGCTGAGGCTGGCTCTTTTTGAATACTTCCTTTACCTTGGCTTTCTGCTGATCAGAAAGACTGAGTTTGGTGGCCAATTCGGCGAACCCTTGGTGACGCCAGTTGTGCTGCTGATCTTTATGGCTGCAGCAACAATGATGTCGACGGCGTTTGCCACAATGCTCACTATCCCGTTCCTCCTTCTGTGCCTGCGCGATACTGGCAAATACCGTTAATGCTGTAATACAGCCCATTAATACAATTACTCTCATGCTCTTACGATTTCCTGACATCATTTTCTCCTTCCATTGAAATAGGTTATAGCAACCTGTTTTGTCGGCGGCAATTGACCTGCCCCGATACTTTTACGCATGTTTAGTTACATAAAATGTGCCATAACGTTTGGAGCGATTTCATTTGCCTGATATCATTGAACCATTATACAGCTACAATACAATAATGAAGTCCCTAATTGGAGGACAATTTCATGAAGTGGATACCATTTACCCAACCGATTTTTGCAGAAAATGGATACAAGGTATCCAATAAGGCATTGATAATCTCGAAATCGAGGAGATCTATTGTCGGTTATTTGTGTAAATCGTCATCTAATACTTTCTTAAGATTATGTAACAACATGACTTCCACATCCCGCACAGTAAAATTAATTATAATATAACGGTTTAAATCATTAATCTTATCATTTGGCATGGTAAATGCTGCTCTCTTGGCAGACTCTAAAAAGAATTCTTTAACAAGCAATTAAGTTCTTATTTACATAGGTGAGAGGAATAAATTGCCGAGAGTGTGAATGCGCTTGGCGCAGCGCTCCAATCCGGTGACCTGAAAAGTGCGGGAGCAGACTATTCACAGTTGACGCGTGACATTCAAGCGGCCAAGCAGGCGTACAATATTGCTTTCTCAAGTCTGCAATCAACAAATCCAACCGCGGACTCCGCTGTGGGTTTTGCAACAGTTACAGACATGTGGGCACAGGTCATCTCGCTGGGAAGTAGGATTGGTGATTCCGTTTGAAATCAGGGGCGTTGCGCGGAATGAGTTTACGAGCCGTGATTGTCAACGCTCCGGCCCGTTTATGAATTTAAGAAGATAAGGCATAATGCCGATAAAAAAAGTAGGACGTTGATCCTTTAAGGCAAATATTTTTATAACCCCCCAAGGAGGTTTTTTATGTCTATCGATCCAATATCTTCCAATTCCAATCTATACCAGGCAAACTTTAAAGATACACATTTGTCGTAACTACGGGCATTACAGGGATTACATAAACATATTTAATTTCCTGAGTAATTATTATTAGTTAATTGTGATAAAATTTCATCAAGGGGGAAACGTCCATGTCAACTATTAGTGATGTCAACAACTCTCTACCGAATAGTATTCTACTCAACAACCAGCAGTCTAATTCCAACCAGACACTTAACGCACAAACCGCGAATACTCAAGCGGCCAGTGCGCTGACGCAAACGTCGGGTTCCAATGTTACGGATATTGTCAGTCTCACAAACAATATCATGGCAATGGA
>JBIOEC010000266.1:0-2080 GCA_044445645.1 Gammaproteobacteria bacterium
GCTTACCATATTAGTGGTAGCATAGTCTGCATTAATCGAGCAAGAATAATTCAATGCTTGAATTTGTTCTACACAATAACCACCCACTACATGAATATTCTCTACCCCGCAAGCGCGAAGTGTAGCCGCCTGTCTTGCAAGTAAGGGAATACCATTTAATGGTACTAAGCATTTGGGTTTGTCATTGGTCAGTGGGCGCAGTCGGGTTCCTTGGCCTGCGGCAAGAATAATGGCTCGAGTCATAATAGATTCCTCAATAAGTCTATATCAGCCGGATCATAGGGAGCTACACGTTCGGGATGCCACATAATACCGGCGACTTTTTTTTGTAAATGCTGGAAAGCTTCTATCGTTTGCCTAGATGAGTCATCGGTATGCCTCGCGGTGACGTATAAATCATGGCCAAGATGTTCTAACTGGATTCCCCAATTGTGATAGCTATTCACTTCGCGTGCATTAAATTGTTGCCAATGACCGCAAAACTCTATTACATGTCGAACTGCAACATGATTTTGCACTGGGCTTAATATACCACCAAAGTATTGATTAATAATTTGCATACCACGACAAATGCCTATGATGGGTCGCTCTTCTTGTAAAGCCCAGGTAATTAATGCTGTTTCAAAAGCATCGCGCTCAGGTGCAGCATCACTAGCATCTGGAGGCAAGGAATTACCTCCAGTGATAATAATACCATCTAAATTCAATGACCTGGCATAATCTGCTGCATTTTCAGCTGATAAATTGGGCAATGGGATGGGCATAAAACCTAATTGATTTATGAGGCCCCACCAACGCTGATCCAAACTGTCTCTTCGTTCATGATAACGTTCAATATAGGTTACGCGCTGGGTAAGGCCTATTCTTTTCATGAGAACCCTCTAATTTGTTGGAGCGCACAATCCAAGTGTAAATAATTAGCACGCGATAATTCTTCATAGAGTTTATCGCCGACACCGATTGCTGCAGGCAATGCCATCTCTGCTGCACGGATAGCCATATGCGAATTTGCTCCACCATATTTGGTTACCAATCCTGCTATATTATGGGCAAACAGCCAATCATATCCAGGATCAGCTTGCGGAATTAGAATAATATTGCCTTGTAAATTATGATATTCGTTTTCACTCCAGGTGATGAGCGGAGCGGTGACACATTTGCTCGTAATAAAATTGGGTTGTGAAAGCATCCGTTCAAAACAGTAGAAATCGCTTTCGCTTAAAATTAATTGTGGCAGCTCGATCATTTGGGTGAGTAAAGCTGTCTTTTTGCGTTGCTGAATAATCTCGGATAGAGAAGTAAGTGACAAACTGCCACCTTTTAATTGCTTGAGTTCATCGATTTGTAAATAAGACATCTCTGCGCGCGAAAAACCGCAAATACGGCCATATTCTGCAAAATAATCTAGGGCACAACTTAGATTGCGGGTGAATTCAAATTTTACGGATTCTCGTGCTTGAATAGCACGGGCTAAATAATCGTTAAATGCTGAAAAAGAAAGCCCTGGCGCAAATGACTCCAGTTCTTCTGTAATTGCCTGCTGTGTTGTTTTAGAAAACTCAAATGTAGAAGATGTGTGCTGTTTATCAGTTTTCAATTTTGGAAATAAATATCTCTGAGGGTTTTCCCAATAGGCTTCCACCATAATATCGTAAGTGCCTGGCCGCAAGTGTCCATAGCAGCTGCAATATTCTTCGGGAGATAGATTACCCTGGATAACTTGTGTAGCATCTTCTTCAAATTGGCTGGCAACCGTTTTTATCGAACTTAAAAAAGCTTGTTTCTCGGGTAAACTTATTATATTAGCGTGGACTAAACTTTTCAGAAAACTCATGGCCACGAAACCTGCCCGTGCGGCATGGGAAAAGGCTAGTGTTCCGAAACGTTTACAATCTTCTAGCAATAAAATAGCTTTATCTAAAGGCTCGAGCAGGGTTTCAGTAATAGCTAGGCGCCGATTATGCAGCTGTTGTAATGGCAGAATATCGTTCTCTAAGCGGGTGAAGGCGTGCTGCGTTAAGGCTTTTAGACCTTGTTCGAGTTCATTAATCTCCTGTGGGGTAATTCCTAATGGTGATAA
>JBIOEC010000267.1:0-2079 GCA_044445645.1 Gammaproteobacteria bacterium
ACGAGCAAGTGGAGCGTTGTTATCAGCAACTTTTAGCTTATATAGATGATAAGTTGCAGCAACATATCTATTTAAATAATTTACATGATCGTAACGAAACCGTATTTTACCGCTTACTGATCGATCACATGTTAGAATTGTTACCCATTATTTATACGCCAATTGTAGGCACCGCTGTTAAACAGCATGGAAGAGAGTTTCGTCAACCACGCGGAATTTATATTGCCTATCCGGATCGACATCACATTGATGAAATATTAGATAACCGCTCGCATCCAGACATTCGCCTGATTGTAGCCACTGACGGTGAAGGTGTATTAGGTATTGGTGATCAAGGCGTGGGGGCTATTGATATTCCAATCGCTAAATTAGTGGTTTATACCTTATGTGGAGGGCTTAACCCCGCCTATACTTTACCTATTATGTTGGATGTAGGCACTAATAATCAGCAACTATTAAATGACCCCTATTATTTAGGTTGGCAACATGAGCGTATTGGCCGTGAAGAATATGATGAGTTTATTGAATTATTTATAAATGCGGTAAAGAAAAAATTTCCTAATGCATTTTTGCATTGGGAGGATTTAGGTCGTGATAACGCTCAGCGTTTGCTGCAGCATTATCAAAATGAACTTTGTACTTTTAATGATGACATCCAAGGCACCGGAGCGGTTGCATTGGCAGGTTTACTCTCGGCTTCTAAAGTAACCAATACCCCGTTAACTGAGCAAAGAATGGTGATTTATGGAGCAGGAAGCGCAGGCATGGGTATTGCCGATCAAATAGTTTTGGCATTACAACGTAATGGGTTATCAGCCGAGCAAGCCTATGCACAATTTTGGCTGGTGGATAGAGCAGGGTTATTGCTAAGCAATATGGATGAACTTACCCCTAGCCAACAACCTTATGCTCGTGACCCACAAGAGGTGGAACATTTGCCACGCAATGCACAGGGGCAGATTGAATTATTATCCGTCATTGAACATGTGAAACCACATGTGCTAATTGGCTGCTCTACGGTATTTGGAGCATTTGACCAAACTATCGTGCAAACTATGGCACGTTATTGCGAACGCCCGATTATTTTTCCTATGTCGAATCCTACTGAGCGTGCAGAAGCCAACCCGAAAGATTTATTAGCTTGGACGAATGGTAAAGCCTTGGTGGCGGCGGGTAGCCCGTTTGATAATTTTGATGATCAAGGACACCCAATCCAAGTGGCGCAATGCAATAATGCCTTGATATTTCCAGCGATTGGCTTAGGCGTATTAGCTGCTAATGCAACCCGTTTAACCGAGAATATGATTTGGGCCGCTTGCCAAGCCTTAGCTGCCGCGGCACCCGTTCACACTGATATCAATGCTCCGATTTTACCTCCGGTCAGCCAAATCCGTGATTTACGCATCTCTATTGCTTCTGCGGTGATGGAACAAGCGCGTCATGATGGTGTGGCTCAATGTGATTGGTCTCAAACTATCGAAGCCTTATGTGATGAGGTGAGCTGGGAACCCTATTATCTGCCTCTGCGTAAATGGGTGGAAGAATAACCCCTTCTATAAAGCTTCTACAACTCCATATCAAGAATCTGAGATTGTTCTTTAGGAAACAAAGCACATAGTTTTTCCTGACTTTCAGTGCAGCCCACTAAGCGTTTATACTCCTGCGGCGATTTTAATAAATAATGTAGAAGATTTTCAGCAGGTTGTACTGGTTTGATATTTTTGCTGCCTTTTCTTTGAATGATTATTTTTCCACCGCGTTGCAGCTGAGAAGAGAACGTTTCATAAGTGTTACTTTGTTGCTGTAAAATGCTGGCAGTTTTGCAAAAATCATTAATGTCTTTAAACAAATAAGTTAATTCTTCTGGATTAGCCAATATTTGACCAACAATGTCTGCTGTATGTTTGGAAAAAGTTTTTATTAACAGATATAAATCATCATTATCATAAATTAGATGCTGCCATTCCGTAGGATTATTAATTAAGAAAGTTAGCAATGGATCCGCATGGGATCCTAAAACTTGGGCTGTTGTACATAAAATAGTGCAATCGATAAATAAGCGCGTGAACTCTTGTGGAT
>JBIOEC010000268.1:0-2076 GCA_044445645.1 Gammaproteobacteria bacterium
GCTGTAAAAACCACCAAAAGCTGAGAGCAAAACCCATGGCGGAAACATCTAATAGCCAACCTCCTTCGGGAAGTGAGATCAAACCCAATTCTACTGACGCATATGTCCGTATTCAAAAGCTCACGAAAAGCTTCGATAAATTTGTAGCAGTAGACGACGTCGAGCTTACCATTCAGAAAGGAGAAATCTTTGGCTTATTAGGTAGTTCTGGCAGTGGCAAATCAACCTTACTCCATATGCTCGCCGGTTTTGAAGAACCCACTGCAGGAAAAATTTTTATTGATGGCGTAGATATGTCTGGGATTCCTCCCTATCTGCGCCCAGTTAATATGATGTTTCAATCCTATGCTCTCTTCCCGCATATGACAGTAGAACAAAATATTGCATTTGGACTGAAGCAGGACAAAATACCCAAAGAGCAAATAAAAGAGCGAGTGGCAAAAATGTTGGCCATGGTACGCATGGAAGCTTATGCCAAACGTAAACCCCATCAACTCTCCGGTGGACAGCGTCAACGTGTGGCCTTAGCTCGCAGCCTAGCCAAAAAACCCAAACTACTTCTACTTGATGAACCCATGGGAGCGCTTGATAAAAAACTGCGTGAGCAAATGCAATTAGAAGTGGTCAGCATTTTAGAAAGTGTAGGCGTTACCTGTATGATGGTAACCCATGATCAAGAAGAAGCCATGACCATGACGCACCGCATCGGCATTATGGATAAGGGCTGTATTTTGCAAATTGGTGCACCTAAAGAAGTATATGAAACCCCAACTTCCCGCTTTACTGCGGAGTTTATTGGATCAATCAACATGTTCGAAGGAACGATTGTGGAAGATGAACCTGAATATGTCATGATCACTAGCAAAGATTTAGAAAATCCGATCTATGTGAATCATGGGATAGCCAGTGAACTGGGCATGCAGGTTTGGGTTGGGATCCGTCCAGAAAAAGTTTTTCTCAGCAAGGAAACGCCAGAGGTCATAACCAATAGTGCTAAAGGGATCGTCAAAGATATCGCTTATTTAGGCAGTCACTCTATTTATCATGTTGCCTTGAATAATGGCAAAATAATTATCGCGAATGTCTACAATATTGACCGCATCAACAAACTGGAAATCACCTGGAATGATGAAGTTTACGTTAGCTGGGAACCCAGTAGCGCTGTGGTGCTAAGCGTATGAAAAAATTTTTTCTCTCCGGTCGTTCTATTCTCATCTCTGCTACTTTTTTATGGTTTATCCTTTTTTTACTGATACCTTTCGCTATTGTATTTAAAATTAGCTTTAGCGAAATGGCCGTTAGCATTCCACCGTACACCAGCCTATTCAACTGGGCGAATAATATGCTGCAACTTACCGTAAATTTTGGTAATTACTTATTTCTATTTACCGATAATCTATATGCCGCCGCCTATTTAAGCTCACTAAAAATTGCATTTATCTCCACACTGATTTGTTTACTCATCGGTTATCCCATGGCGTATGTGATTGCCCGCACAGAAGGGCCAGCCCGTCATTTTTTACTGATGCTAGTTGTGCTCCCTTCTTGGACTTCATTTCTGATCCGCGTATATGCCTGGATGGGAATTTTAAAAAACGATGGCCTGCTGAATAATTTATTAATGGGATTAGGTATTATTGAACAACCACTAATATTACTCCATACCAATTTTGCGGTTTATTTAGGAATTGTCTACGGCTATTTACCTTTTATGATATTACCGTTATATGCCATTTTAGTGAAATTAGATTATAGTTTACTCGATGCGGCTTCTGATTTGGGCGCACGTCCGTGGAAATCCTTTTTAACCATAACCTTACCCTTATCACGCGCCGGAATTATTGCGGGTTCAATGCTAGTATTTATTCCCGCGGTTGGCGAGTTTGTTATTCCTGATTTATTAGGCGGCCCCGATACGCTGATGATCGGTAAAGTATTATGGCAAGAGTTTTTTAATAATCGCGATTGGCCAGTAGCTTCAGCGGTGGCAGTCGTGATGGTATTACTATTATTGATACCCATTGCTTTATTTAATTACTATCAAAATAAATCATTAGAAGAAGAATAACCTATGCA